>JBFHKK010000419.1:0-2768 GCA_041595475.1 Pseudomonas sp.
AGGTCAGCGGGCTGGCGCCGGTGCCGCCGTCATAGCCGGAGATGGTGATCAGGTCGGCATAGGCCTTGGCCACGCCGGCCGCGATGGTGCCGACCCCGGGGCCGGAGACCAGCTTGACCGAGACCAGGGCCTGCGGATTGACCTGCTTGAGGTCGAAGATCAGCTGGGCCAGATCCTCGATCGAGTAGATGTCGTGATGCGGCGGCGGGCTGATCAGGGCCACGCCCGGGCGCGAGTAGCGCAGATGGGCGATGTAGTCGTTGACCTTGTGGCCGGGCAGCTGGCCGCCCTCGCCGGGCTTGGCGCCCTGCGCGATCTTGATCTGCAGCACTTCGGCGTTGACCAGGTAATGCGGGGTCACGCCGAAACGGCCGGAGGCCACCTGCTTGATCTTGGACATCTTGTCGGTGCCGAAGCGGGCGATGTCCTCGCCGCCTTCGCCCGAGTTCGAGCGCCCGCCCAGCCGGTTCATGGCCTGGGCCAGCGCCTCGTGGGCCTCGGGCGACAGGGCGCCCAGGCTCATGCCGGCGGAATCGAAGCGCGGCAGGATGGCCTCGATGGGCTCGACCTCGTCCAGCGGGATCGGCTGCCCGGTCTTCAGGGCCATCAGGTCGCGCAGGGTCATCGGCTCGCGCTCGTTGACCAGCTTCGCGTAGGCCTTGAAGTCCTCGTAGTCCCCGCTGCGCACCGCGGTGTGCAGGGTGGCGATCACGTCCGGGTTGTAGGCGTGGTACTCGCCACCGTGGACGTATTTGAGCAGGCCGCCCTGGTCGATCGGCTTGCGCGGGTTCCAGGCCAGCTTGGCCAGCACCCGGCTGTCATCTTCCAGGTCGATGAACTCGGCCCCGCCGATGCGCGAGGTGGTGCCCTTGAAGCAGGTCTCGACGACCTCGTCGGACAGGCCGACAATCTCGAACAGCTGGGCGCCGCGATAGCTCGCCACCGAAGAGATGCCCATCTTGGACATGATCTTGTACAGGCCCTTGTTGATGCCCTTGCGGTAGGCCCGCTCCAGATCCTGGATCTGCTTGCCCTTGATCTCGCCGTTGCGCTGCATGTCACGCAGCGATTCATAGGCCAGATAGGGATAAATGCAGCTGGCACCGTAGCCGAGCAGGACCGCGAAATGATGCGAATCCCGGGCGGTGGCCGTTTCGACGATGATGTTGCAGTCGCAGCGCAGGCCGGTCTGGACCAGGCGGTGCTGCACCGCGCCGGTGGCCAGCAGGGCATGGATCGGCAGCTTGCCCTTGTCGATGAAGCGGTCGGACAGCACCAGCACGACCTTGCCGGCGCGGGCGGCCGCCTCGGCCTTGTCGCAGAGCTCGTTGAGGGCCTGCGCAAGGCTGCTGCTGGCGTCATAGTTGAGGTCCAGCACTTCCTGCGCGTAGGCCGGATCGTCGATGGACAGCAGCTGCCTGAACTTGCCTTCGGACAGCACCGGCGAGTCGACCAGCAGGCGCGCGGCCCGCTCGGGGCTTTCGTCAAAGACCGATTTTTCGGCGCCGAGGCAGCACTCCAGCGACATCACGATCTGCTCGCGCAGCGGGTCGATCGGCGGATTGGTGACCTGGGCGAAGACCTGGCGGAAATAGTCGTAGAGCGGGCGCACCTTGTGTGACAGCACCGCCTGCGGGGTGTCGTCGCCCATCGAGCCGACCGCTTCCAGGCCGGCTTCGGCCAGCACCCGCAGGACCTGATCGCGTTCCTCGAAGGAGATCTGGAACAGCTTCTCGTAGATCCGCATGGTGCCCGGCGCCATGGTCTCGTGCTCGTCTTCCATCAGGCTGGATTCCAGCCGCCAGACGTGCTGCTTGAGCCACTGCTTGTACGGGTGGCGGGCGGCCAGGCGGCGGTCGATCTCCGCCGAGGTCAGCACCTCGCCATTGTCGGTATCCACCGCCAGCATCTGGCCCGGGCCGAGCTTGCCTTTCTCCAGCACCGTGGCCGGGTCGTAGTCATAGACGCCGATCTCGGAGGCGCAGCACAGGTGATCGTCGTCGGTGATCACGTAGCGCGCCGGGCGCAGGCCATTGCGGTCGGTGGCGCAGGCGGCATAGCGGCCATCGGTGAAGACGATGCCGGCCGGGCCGTCCCAGGGCTCCATGTGCATGGAGTTGTATTCGAAGAAGGCGCGCAGGTCCGGGTCCATCTGCTCGACGTTCTGCCAGGCTGGCGGGATCAGCATGCGCATGGCGGAAAACACGTCCAGGCCGCCGGCGAGCAGCACTTCCAGCATGTTGTCCAGGCTCTGCGAGTCCGAGCCGGCCAGCTGGACCAGCGGCGTGATCGGTTCGACGTCCGGGATGTACTGGCTGGTGAACTTGCTGGCGCGTGCCACCGACCAGTAACGGTTGCCCTGGATGGTGTTGATCTCGCCGTTGTGAGCCAGGAAGCGGAAGGGCTGGGCCAGATGCCACTGCGGCAGGGTGTTGGTCGAGAAGCGCTGGTGGAAAACGCACAGCTTGGCTTCGAGCCGCTCGTCCTTGAGATCGGGGTAGAAGACCGGCAGGTTGGCCGGCATCACCAGACCCTTGTAGGAGATCACGCGGGCTGACAGGCTGGCGACGTAGAAACGGTTGTCGCCGCCGCCGCGTGCCTTCTCGGCTTGACGGCGGGCGACGAACAGTGCGCGCTCGAAGGCGTCTCCGTCGAGGCCGTCCGGTGCGTTGACGAACACCTGCTCGATGGTCGGCAGCGTCGCCAGGGCCTCCTCGCCGCAGGCCGAGCTGTCGAGCGGCACGGCTCGCCAGCCGGCCACGGTCAGC
>JBFHKK010000420.1:0-2759 GCA_041595475.1 Pseudomonas sp.
ACCGTGGAAAAGCACGGCCACACCGCGCTGATCACCCTCAATCATCCGCCGGCCAACACCTGGGATCGCGAGTCGCTGATCGGCCTCAAGCAGCTGCTTGAGCATCTCAACCGCGACGATGACATCTACGCCCTGGTGATCACCGGCCAGGGCCACAAGTTCTTCAGCGCCGGCGCCGATCTCAAGCTGTTCGCCGACGGCGACCAGGCCCGCGCCCGCGAGATGGCGCGGCGCTTCGGCGAGGCCTTCGAGGCCCTGCGCGATTTTCGTGGCGTGTCGATCGCCGCGATCAACGGCTACGCCATGGGCGGCGGCCTGGAGTGCGCCCTGGCCTGCGACCTGCGCATCGCCGAACGCCAGGCCCAGCTGGCGCTGCCCGAGGCCACGGTCGGCCTGCTGCCCTGCGCCGGCGGCACCCAGGCGCTGCCCTGGCTGGTCGGCGAAGGCTGGGCCAAGCGCATGATCCTCTGCGGCGAGCGCATCGATGCCGAAACCGCCCTGCGCATCGGCCTGGTCGAGCAGCTGGTCGACAGCGGCGAGGCGCGCGGCCATGCCTTGCTGCTGGCGGCCAAGGTGGCACGGCAGAGTCCGGTGGCGGTGCGCACCATCAAGCCACTGATTCAGGGCGCCCGCGAGCGCAATCCGAACACCTGGCTGGCCGAAGAGCGCGAGCGCTTCGTCGACCTGTTCGATGCCGACGACACCCGCGAGGGGGTCAACGCCTTCCTCGAGAAGCGCGACCCGCACTGGCGCAACAAATGATCTCGGCCAGGCGCACAGGAGGCATGCCTTGAACATCAACCTGATCTTCGACGAACACCCGACGCCCCACGGCTACCGCATCGGCGTCGCCAGCCTGGATGCCGCCAAGAGCCTGAACGCCCTGAGCCTGCCGATGATAGAGGCACTCGACGCCCGCCTGGCGGCCTGGGCCGAGGATCCTGAAATCGCCTGCGTGCTGCTGCGCGGCAATGGTGAGCGGGCCTTCTGCGCCGGCGGCGACGTGGTGCAACTGGTCCAGGAGTGCCGCGCCCATCCCGGCGAGGTGCCGCCCCTGGCGCGGCGCTTCTTCGCCGCCGAGTATCGCCTCGATCATCGCCTTCACTGTTTCCCCAAACCCCTGCTGTGCTGGGGCCACGGTCATGTGCTGGGCGGCGGCATGGGCCTGCTGCAGGGCGCCGGGATACGCATCGTCACCCCTTCCAGTCGTCTGGGCATGCCGGAAATCACTATCGGCCTGTATCCGGATGTCGGCGGTAGCTGGTTCCTCTCGCGCCTGCCGGGCCGCCTCGGCCTGTTTCTCGGCCTCACCGCCAGCCCGATCAATGCCCGTGACGCCCTGGACCTGGGCCTGGCCGATCGCTTCCTGCTCGACAGCCAGCAGGATGCCCTGCTCGAGGGCCTGATCCAGCTCAACTGGCAGGAGCAGGCGGCGAAACAGCTGCACAGCCTGCTCAAGGCCCTGGAGCACGAAGCGCGCGGCGAACTGCCCCAGGCCCAGTGGCTGCCGAGGCGCGAACAGCTGGACGCCCTGCTCGACCAGCCGGACCTGCCCAGCGCCTGGCAGGCCCTGAGCACCCTGCAGGACGACCAGGACATGCTCCTGGCCCGCGCCGCCAAGACCCTGGCCGACGGTTGCCCGCTCACCGCCCATCTGGTTTGGCAGCAATTCGAGCGCGGCCGGCAGCTGTCGCTGGCCGAGGTGTTTCGCATGGAATACGCCATGAGCCTGAACTGCTGTCGTCACCCGGAACTGCCCGAAGGCGTGCGCGCCCGGCTGATCGACAAGGATCAGGCGCCCAAGTGGCACTGGCCGGACGTCGCCAGCATTCCTGAGGAAGTGGTCGAGGCCCATTTCGAATGGGTCTGGGACGGCCCCCATCCTTTGGCCGACCTCGAACAGGGAGCCTGGCAATGAACACCATCGCCTTTATCGGGCTCGGCCACATGGGCCTGCCCATGGCCCACAACCTGCTCAAGGCCGGCTTCCAGCTCAGGGTCTTCGACTTGATCACCGCGCCCGTCGAGGAACTGGCCAAGGCAGGTGCGCAGCCGGCCAAGAGCGCGCAGGAAGCGGTCCAGGGCATGCCGGTGGTGATCAGCATGCTGCCGGCCAGTCGCCATGTCGAAGCCCTGTATCTGGGCGAGGCCGGCCTGCTGCAGGCCCTCCAGCCCGGCACCCTGGTGCTCGAGTGCTCGACCATAGCCCCGGAGTCGGCGCGCCGAGTGCACCAGGCCGCCGCCGAGCGCGGCCTGTCGATGCTGGATGCACCGGTCTCCGGCGGCACCGCAGGGGCGGCGGCCGGCACCCTGACCTTTATGGTCGGCGGCGACGCGGCAGTGCTGGAGCAGGCCCGGCCGATCTTCCAGGCCATGGGCAGCAATATCTTCCATGCCGGCCCGGACGGCGCCGGCCAGGTGGCCAAGGTGTGCAACAACCAGGTGCTGGCGGTGCAGATGATCGCCACCGCCGAGGCCATGGCCCTGGGCGTGGCCAGCGGCCTGGACCCGGCGGTGCTGGCCGAGATCATGCGCCAGAGCTCCGGCGGCAACTGGACCCTGGAAAAATACAATCCCTGGCCAGGGGTGATGCCCAACGCACCGGCCTCGAAAGGTTATTCGGGCGGCTTTATGGCCGAGTTGATGGCCAAGGACCTGGGCCTGGCCCAGGAGGCCGCCCAGGTCACCGGCAGCAGCACGCCCATGGGCGCCCTGGCCCTGCAGCTCTACCGCCTGCTGCTCAAGCAGGGCAAGGGCCA
>JBFHKK010000421.1:0-2753 GCA_041595475.1 Pseudomonas sp.
CAGCAGGGTCAGAAACGGCGGGCGTTTCCAGTCCAAAGGGTGTTCGGCGGGGAGGATCAGCATTCAGTACATCCGTGTCGGTGCTGGAAGGGTTAGCGGCCGCGCTCGCTGTCGATCTTCTTCAGGCGGTTTCCCTCGAAGCGCAGGAAATGGTACATGCCATGGCGCGGGCCATAGGTCCATTCCTCCACCGGCACCTCGTGGTAGAAACCGTAGATGTCGAGTACTTCGCGATAGCCGACGAAGTCGCGACTGACCGGTTCGCCGCACTTGTCCAATACCTCCTGGCTGTGGTCGTCCCGGCTGATCAGGGCGCTGCCGCAGCGCAGGGTGGAGGCCTGAGCGCTGGCGCAGCAGAGCGCCAGCAGCAGGGTGAGCAAAGTCGCTTTCATCTCAGCTCCATAAGCATGGCCGATGGCCCAGCCTACACCCGCAGCCTCGGTGCCGTCAGGGCCGGCGCTCGCGTTCGATGCGGGTCAGGCGGTTGGCCTCGAAGGTGAGAATGGTCAGCACGCCATTGCTCGGCCCGTAGATCCATTCCTCGACCTTGAATTCGCGGCGGGCATAGGGGCCCAGGGTATAGCCGATCAGGTCGCGATAATCCGGTTCGCCACATTTTCGCTCGACCTCGAAGCTGCGGTCGCCGATGCTCACCAGCTGGCTGCCGCAGCGCAGCGTGTCGGCGTGGACCAGGCCGGTGCCGGCGACGAACAGCAGAACCGGCAAGAGGATGGGGATGCGCATGCAGGCCTCCGCATTAACGACTGTCGAGCTGCAGCGGGTTGGGCACCAGGCCGTTGGCCGGCGACTGCTCAAGATTGACATCCAGCAGGAAAATCCGCGCATCCGCCAGCGCGCCGCGCTCGACCAAATAGGCCTTGATGGTGGCGGCGCGGGCGCGCGCCAGCTGCCGCTGCAGCAGCTTGCTCTGGGCCCAGGACTGCAACAGGCCGTCGCGCAGCTTGGCGGCACGCGGCTCGGCTTCCAGTTCGGCCCATTCGGCCGGCGGTTGCTGCCTGAGGCGGGCGCGGTAGATGCCTTCGAGCAGCGCCGGCTTGTCCTCCTCGGGCACCGCCAGCTGGCTTGGCTCCGCGGGCACGCTGGCGCCGCGGCGCTGCAGCATCTTGTAGTAGGTCTCGCGGTAGGCCAGCTGCAAGCGCTGTTCGGCCAGCGGCGGTCCGTCCAGGACAGGCGTGCTGGCGCCCTCGACTTCCAGTTGCAGGGCCGGGCGCTGCTGCAGGGCGGCGGCCAGGCTGTCCAGCTTGCGCTGGGCCATTTCGTCCAGCTCGGCGCTGCCGGCGGCGAACTCGACGTGGCTCAGGTCCAGGTCGCCGGCGCCGCCCGCCAGCCCGGCGATGAACTTGAACGGGGCCTGGGCGGCGCGCACGATCAGGCTGCGCAGGGTTTTCCAGATGATCGGCATCACGCTGAACTCGGGATTGTTCAGGTCGCCCTGAATCGGCAGCTCGATGTCGATCTTGCCCTCGGCGTCCTTCAGCAGGGCCACGGCCAGGCGCACCGGCAGGTCGACCGCGCTGGGGCTGTCGACCTTCTCGCCCAGTTGCAGTTGCTCGATCAGCAGCTTGTTCTGCGCGCGCAACTGGCCGTTGTTGATGCGGTAGTTGAGGTCCAGATTGAGCCGGCCCTTGCGAATGCGAAAACCGGCGAACTTGCCGGAATAGGGCGTCAGGGTGGTCAGCTCGACCTGGCGGAAGCGGGTACTCAGATTCAGGCTGGCCAGTGGGTCGAAGGGGTTCAGGCTGCCCTCGATGGTCACGGGCGCGTAACGGTCGACCTTGCCGCTGATGTTGACGCTAGCGGGTTGCGGGCTGCGGCTGTCGAGGGTGCCGATGCGGCCGTCGAGCTGCTGGATGGCGGTCGCGAAGTTGGGGTTGAGGCTGAAATCGGCGAAGTTGGCCGAGCCCTGACGGATCTGTATCTCGCCAATGCGCAACGCCAGCGGGGCAGCGCCGGCCGGCTCTGGCGCTGCGGCCACGGCCGGCCGCTCGACCAGGAGGTCGTCGATATTGGTGCTCAGGTCCTCGTTGACGATAAAACGTCCATAGGGCTCTTGCAGGCTGACCTTGTCGATGTTCAGCCGCTCACCGTGCTGGTAATCGATGCCATCCAGGGCCAACTGCTGCCAGCGCACGAAGTCGCGCTCCTTGATGGTGTCCAGGGTATGCAGACGCTGGATCTGGGCCTTTCCGGACACTCCGAATGCCAGGGGCGTGACAGCCTCCAGCGTCAGGTGCAGCTGGCTGGCCAGCTGACCGCTGCGCAGCTCCAGGTGCATCAGCGGGGTGAGATAGGCCTGCAGCGGGCGCAGGTCGATGGCCTGGCTGTCGATCGAGAGCTCGGCCCTGACCGGCGCCAGCTGCGCCTGGCCCGTAGCCTTGAGGCGACCCTGCGGGCCGATGCCGCTGTCAAGCGCGAGGGAGAAGGGCCTGGCGCCTTGGCTGTCGAAGTCCTGCAGGTCCAGGTCGAGGGGGCCGATCTGCAGCTCGACCGCGGTCTGCGGCAGCCGGTCGGCCAGCTGCAGGCGATAGTCGCGCAGCTGCACCTCGTCGAGCAGCACCTGCCAGGGCCTGGCCGGCGCGCCGCTCGGGTGCGGAGCTGTTGTGGTAGGTGCCGCTTCGCCTTCCTCAGGCGCCTGCGCCGCGGGCTGGCCGAGCAGCTGCAGCCAGTCGAGCCGTCCGTCGGCCTCGCGGGCGGCCCAGGCCTGCAACTGCTGGCTGCGCAGCGAGGCGATG
>JBFHKK010000422.1:0-2752 GCA_041595475.1 Pseudomonas sp.
CTCAATGCCAGTCTCGACGAGGTCTTCAGCGTGTTTCGCCGGCACAAGTACAGCCGCTATCCGGTGTACGACGAGGCCCACGAGGAATTCGTCGGCGTGCTGCACATCAAGGACCTGCTCCTGCATCTGTCGCTCTTGGAGATGCTGCCCTCGGCACTGAAACTCGCCGAGTTGATGCACCCGGTCGAGCGGGTCGGCCGGCATATGCCGCTGTCGGCCCTGCTCGAGCAGTTCCGCCAGGGCGGCTCGCACTTCGCCCTGGTCGAAGAGGCCGACGGCAAGGTGATCGGCTACCTGACCATGGAAGATGTACTCGAGGCCCTGGTCGGCGACATCCAGGACGAGCACCGCAAGGCCGAACGGGGCATTCTCGCCTACCAGCCGGGCAAGCTGCTGGTGCGCGGCGACACCCCGCTGTTCAAGATCGAACGCCTGCTCGGCGTGGCGCTCGATCCGATCGAGGCGGAAACCCTGGCCGGACTGGTCTACGAGACCCTCAAGCGGGTGCCCGAGGAAGAGGACGCCCTGGAGGTCGCCGGGCTGCGCATCATCATCAAACGCATGAAGGGGCCGAAGATACTCCTGGCCAAGGTGCTGCGCCTGGACTGAGGCTCAGCCGCCACGTCGCGCCGCTGCGCGGCGCCAAATCGGCAGGCTATGCACCAGCAGGGTCAGCAGGATGACCGCGCCGCCCAGGAGCACCTGGGCGCTGGGCGCCTCACCGAGCAACCACCAGACCCAGAGCGGCCCCAGCACCACCTCCAGCAGCATCAGCAGGCCGACCTCGGTGGCGCTGATCCAGCGCGGGCCGAGCTGAATCAGCATGAAGGCCAGCGGCAACAGCACGGCGGCCATCAGCGTCAGCACCGCCCACTGCGCCGGGTCGAACGCCGGCGCGCCGGCAAAGCCGAAACCCAGCAGCGACACCCACAGGGCCCCGGGGATCAGCGCCGGACTCATGTCCACCGCCGGGCGGCTGCGCGCCAGGGTGAAGTTGGCGGCGAGAAACCCCGCCGCGGCCAGGGCCCAGGCGTTGCCCTGCAGGCTAGTGCCGGGCGCTCGATCGGCGACGATCAGCGCCACCCCGCCGACGCAAACCAGGATCGCCAGCAGGGTCCGCGGCGCCAGGCGCTCGCCGAGAAACAGCCGGCCGAGGGCGGCGGCAATCAAGGGGGCCACGCTGAGGATCAGCAGGGTGTTCGCCGCCCCGGTCAGGTCGATCGCCTGGACGAAGCCCAGGGTGCTGAGGCTATAGCAGAGCGCGCAACCGGCGCCGGTCCAGCCGCAGCGGCGCAGCGCCGGCGCCAGCCCCGCGCCGTAACGCCAGGCCAGCAGCAGACTCAGGCCGACGGCCATCAGCAGGCCACGCCAGGCCAGCAGCGCCAGTGGCTCGGCGCCCAGCCAGCGCAGCACCAGGGCGTCCGGGGACAGGCACAACACCCCGAGCGTGGTCAGCAGCAAACCCTTCTGGCGCTCCTGCAGGAATCACTCCTCGGCTCGACGCCTCACTCGCCGCCGACCGCGAAGTTGGGCAGGCTGTTGACCGGCTGGGTGAAGCTGAAGGGAATGGACTCCAGCGCCAGCCCGACGTTGCGCTGAACCACGAAATGCAGATGCGGACCCGTGCTGTTGCCGGTATTGCCCGAGCGGGCGATCAGCTTGCCGGCCGTCACCCGCTGGCCTTCCTCGACCAGCACCGAGCCTTTCATCAGGTGCAGGTAGACACCCATGGTGCCGTCGTCATGGAGGATGCGCACGAAATTGCCCGAGGGATTGTTGCCGCGGCCGCTCTGCTGGTTCTCCGTCTTGACCACCACCCCGCCGCGTGCCGCCACTATGGGCGTGCCCTCGGGCATGGCGATGTCCACCGCGTAACGGCCCTTGGGGGTGAAGTGGCTGTACTTTCCGTTGGCGCCCTGGGTCAGGCGGAAAGGCCCGCCGCGCCAGGGCAGCGGGTAGCGCTGCTGGGTCGGCAACAGGCGCGGATCACCCAGGGCATAGCGCAGCTTGGGGGTATAGCGCAGCGGCTGACTGGCATCGCGCGGGGCCAGGGTCGCCAGGCGAATCTGGCTGCGCGGCGGCAGCACCCAGTTGATCGGCTGCTTGGGCGCGCCCAGGGCATTGGCGACCTGCTCGAGCCTGAGTTCGATCTGCACCGGGGCATAGAGGTCGTTGCGAATCAGCAGGGTTTCGCCGCCCGCATGCTTCTGGGTTTCCAGCTTCACCTGATTGTCCAGGCGCTCGACCATGCGATCGCGGAACACGAAGACCTGCGCCCCGGGCACGGCCTGGTCGGAATAGGTCACCACACCGTTGCGGTCGGTGTACTTGTAGATGGTCAAGGCCGCAACCTGGCCGGAGCAGGCCAGCGCAGCGCAGAACATAATCAGGCGCCCTAGCATAGGAGTTTGGTCTTGTGATTATTGGTTCTTCAGGTTGACAAGACTAGCAGCGGCTCCGGCGCCCGGCGAGACACGGGCTCACGGCCTGTGAGCCAGGTCGCGCCCGCGCGGGCCGCCTGACGGACGGTCTAGGCACCGGGACTGAAGTGCTTCTGCGCCGTGCCGCGGGCAATCAGCCGCGACAGGTAGTCGAGCTTCTGCGGATCCTGGTCGACGAAACGCAGGGTCAACTGCAGCCATTCGCTGTCGGCCTTGGGCTCGAAGGCGGCGACCACATGCAGGTAGCCGTTGAGCCGCGCCACCTCGCCGCCCTCGCCCTGCTCGAGATCGAGTACGGCACTTTCCAGCAC
>JBFHKK010000423.1:0-2748 GCA_041595475.1 Pseudomonas sp.
ACATAGTCGCCGGCAATGCCGAGCGGGTGGTCAGCGGCGCCGGCGACCGGGTCTATGCCCGCGGCAGCTTCAGCGAAGCGGCACCGGCCTACGGCATCTTCCGCCAGGGCAAGACCTACCTCGACCCGGACACCCAGGAATTTCTCGGCATCAATGCCGACGACATCGGCAGCGGTGTGATAGTCGCCGAGGAAGGCGACATCGGCACCATGAACCTGAGCCGCACCACCCAGGAAGTGCGTTTGGGCGATCGGCTGTTCGCCACCGAGGAGCGGGCGATCAATTCCACCTTCATGCCCAGCGAGCCGGCCAAGGAAATCAACGGGGTGATTCTCGATGTGCCGCGCGGGGTGACCCAGATCGGCCAGTTCGATGTGGTCACGGTCAACAAGGGTCGCCGCGACGGCCTGGTCGAGGGCAATGTGCTGGCCGTGTACAAGACCGGCGAAACCGTGCGCGACCGGGTCACCGGCGAGCCGGTGAAGATTCCCGATGAGCGTGCCGGCCTGCTGATGGTGTTCCGCACCTACGACAAGCTCAGTTATGGTTTGGTGCTGGCCGCCAGCCGCTCGCTGGAGTTGATGGACAAGGTCCGCAACCCCTGAGCCAGTGCAAACACAAGCCCCGCTGACGCGGGGCTTTTTCGTTACAGCCGCAGGCCCGCTGGCCGCAACTGCGGCGCGACCGATCAAGGATGATCCCATGTCGCCTCTCGCCCGCCCTGGCCATTCGCCGGCCGAACTCGAAGCCCGTCTGCGCCTGCATTGCCTGCCGGCCCTTGGGCCGCGGCGCATGCGCACGCTGCTTTCGGCCTTCGGCAGCGCCGCGGCCGCACTCAGCGCTCCGGCCAGCGCCTGGCGCGCCCTGGGCCTACCGGCCGCTTGCGCCGAGGCGCGGCGCAGCGCCGAAACCCGCGAGCGGGCCGCGGCGGCGCTGGCCTGGCTGGAGGCGCCCCGCCAGCAGCTACTGATGTGGGACGATGGCGCCTACCCGGCCCTGCTCGCCGAGCTGAGCGATGCCCCGCCCTTCCTGTTCGTGGCCGGTGATCCCGGACTGCTCGAGCGTCCGCAGCTGGCCATGGTCGGCAGCCGCCGCGCCTCGGCACCGGGGCTGGATACCGCCTACGCCTTCGCGCGCAGCCTGGCGGCGGGCGGTTTCGTCATCACCAGCGGCCTGGCCCTGGGCATCGACGGCGCGGCCCATCGCGGCGCCCTGGCCGCCCCGGGGCAGACGGTGGCGGTGCTGGGCACCGGCCTCAGCCAGTTGTATCCGAGTCGGCATGCGCGCCTGGCGGCCGAGATCGTCGAGCAGGGTGGCGCCCTGGTGTCGGAACTGCCGCTGGACTGTCCGCCCCAGGCGAGTAATTTTCCCCGGCGCAATCGCTTGATCAGCGGCCTTTCGCTGGGTGTGCTGGTGGTCGAGGCCAGTCCCTCCAGCGGTTCGCTGATCACCGCGCGGCTGGCGGCCGAGCAGGGCCGCGAGGTCTTCGCGATTCCCGGCTCCATCCATCATCCCGGCGCGCGCGGCTGCCATGAGCTGATTCGCGACGGTGCCACCCTGGTGCAGAACATCGAGGATATTCTCGAGGCGCTGCAGCCTTGGCAGCGCCTGCCTGTGAATGCACCTCGGCCGCTGGCGCAGGCGCCAGGCCATCCACTGCTGGAACTGCTGCAGGCGGCACCCTGCAGCAGCGAGGCCTTGGCCGTTGCCAGCGGCATGCCCCTGCCCGAGGTGCTGGCGGCCCTCACCGAACTGGAACTGGATGGCCGGGTGGTGTGCGAGGCCGGACGCTGGCTGGCGCGTCCCGACGTGGCCGGATAGCACCCCTGCGCCGCGCCACGACGGCCTAGGGCAGCAGAATGGTCGAGCCCATGGTCTGCCGTGCGCTCAGCGCCCGCTGGGCGGCCGCGGCCTCCTTCAGCGGGTAGCGCTGGCCGATTTCGGCGCGCAGGTGGCCGCTTTCGAGCATGGCGAAGAGGTCGTCGGCCATCAGCTGCAGGCGCTCGGGGGTGTCGGCGTAGCCGGCCAGGGTCGGGCGGGTGACGAACAGCGAGCCCTTCTGCGCCAGTATGCCCAGGTTGACCCCGCTGACCGCGCCTGAGGCGTTGCCGAAGCTGACCAGCAGGCCGCGCGGCGCCACGCAATCGAGCGAGCACTCCCAGGTATCCTTGCCGACGCCGTCGTAGACCACCGGGCACTTATGTCCGTCGGTCAGCTCCAGCACCCGCTGCGCCACATCCTCACGGCTGTAGTCGATGGTGGCCCAGGCGCCGTGGGCGATCGCCCGGGCGGCCTTCTCCGCCGAGCCGACCGTGCCGATCAGGCGCGCGCCCAGGGCGCTGGCCCACTGGCAGGCCAGCGTGCCGACGCCGCCGGCGGCGGCATGGAAGAGGACGGTTTCGCCGCCCTTGAGCGGATAGATCTGCCGCAGCAGGTACTGCACGGTCAGGCCCTTGAGCATCACGGCGGCGGCCTGCTCGAAGTCGATGCTGTCGGGCAGCCGGACCAGTTTGCGTTCAGGCAGCACGTGCAGCTCGCTGTAGGCGCCCAGGGGTCCGGTGGCGTAGGCGACCCTGTCGCCGACCTGGAAGCGGCTGACCCGGCTGCCGACCGCCTCGACGATACCTGCCCCTTCGCTGCCCAGGCCCGAGGGCAGCGAGGGTGGCGGATAGAGGCCACTGCGGTAGTAGGTATCGATGTAGTTCAGGCCGATCGCCTGGTTCTGCACGCGCACCTCGAAGGGGGCGG
>JBFHKK010000424.1:0-2744 GCA_041595475.1 Pseudomonas sp.
GCAAGGAGGCCGATGCGCAGATGCTCGAGATGCTGGAGAGCGCCACCGCGCAGAAGCTCGACAGCCAGTCCACCGCGCTCTACGGCACCGCCCAGTTGTGGGACGACGGCCTGATCGACCCGCGCGATACGCGCACGCTGCTCGGCTACCTATTGGATATCTGCGCCGAGGCGGCGATCCGCCCCCTCAGACCCAACAGCTTCGGCGTCGCCCGCCTGTAACTGCTGCCCCAGGAGACCTACGCGATGATCTTGACCCAGGAACACCAGGCACTGCGCCGCACGGTAGGTGATTTCGTCGACAAGGAGATCAACCCCCACGTCGATCAATGGGAGAAGGACGGCCGCTTCCCCATCCACGATATTTTCAGGAAGGCCGGCGAACTGGGCCTGCTGGGCATCTCCAAGCCGCAGCAGTTCGGCGGCATGGGCCTGGACTACAGCTACTCGATAGTCGCCGCCGAGGCGTTCGGCAGCATCCACTGCGGCGGCATCCCCATGTCCATCGGCGTGCAGACCGACATGTGCACCCCGGCCCTCGCCCGCTTCGGCTCCGACGAGCTGCGCGAGCAGTTCCTGCGCCCGGCCATCAGCGGTGAGATGGTCGGCTGCATCGGCGTCTCCGAGGTCGGCGCCGGCTCCGACGTGGCCGGCCTCAAGACCCGCGCACGCAAGGACGGCGACGACTATGTGATCGACGGCAGCAAGATGTGGATCACCAACGCCCCCAGCGCCGACTTCATCTGCCTGCTGGCCAACACCTCGGACGACAAGCCCCACGTCAACAAGTCGCTGATCATGGTGCCGATGAACAGCCCGGGCATCAGCATCGCGCCGCCCCTGGACAAGCTCGGCATGCGCAGCTCGGAGACCGCCCAGGTGTTCTTCGACGGCGTGCGGGTGCCGCAGCGCTACCGCATCGGTGCCGAGGGCACGGGTTTCATGATGCAGATGCTGCAGTTCCAGGAGGAGCGCCTGTTCGGCGCGGCCAACATGCTCAAGGGCCTGGAGCACTGCATCGAGGCCACCATCGACTACTGCAGGGAGCGCCAGACCTTCGGCAGCGCGCTGATCGACAACCAGATGATCCACTTCCGCCTGGCCGAGCTTTCGACCGAGATCGAGGCCCTGCGCGCCCTGGTCTACCAGGCCACTGAACTCTACGTGGCCGGCAAGGACGTGACCAAGCTAGCCTCCATGGCCAAGCTCAAGGCCGGTCGCCTGGGCCGCGAGGTCACCGACAGCTGCCTGCAGTACTGGGGCGGCATGGGCTTTATGTGGGACAACCCGGTGTCGCGGGCCTACCGCGACACCCGCCTGGTGTCGATCGGCGGCGGCGCCGACGAGATCATGCTGGGCATCATCTGCAAGCTGATGGGCACGCTGCCGGGCAGGAAGAAATGAAGCTGCCGGCCTGCGCCACCCTGCAGCTGCGCCTCGAGGCCGGCGTGCTGCAGGTCGGCCTGAACCGCCCCGAATGCCGCAATGCCATGAGCCTGAAGATGGTCGAGGAACTGCGCCAGCTGCTGCAGGCGCTGGGCGAGGATGGCGCGGTGCGCGCCCTGGTGCTGCGCGGCAGTGGCGGGCACTTCTGCGCTGGCGGCGACATCAAGGACATGGCCGCGGCCCGCGCCGCCGGGGCCGAGGCGTTCCGCGCGCTGAACCGCGCCTTCGGCAGCCTGCTGCAGGAAGCGCAGGCCCTGCCCCAGGTGCTGATCGTGGTGCTGGAAGGCGCGGTGCTCGGCGGCGGCCTGGGCCTGGCCTGCGTCTCCGACATCGCCATCGCCCGCCAGGACGCCCAGTTCGGCCTGCCGGAAACCACCCTGGGGGTGCTGCCGGCGCAGATCGCCCCCTTCGTCGCCGCGCGCATCGGCCTGACCCAGGCCCGGCGCCTGGCCCTGACCGGGGCGCGCTTCGACGGCAGCGAGGCGGCGCGCCTGGGCCTGGTGCACTTCAGCGAGGCCGACGACGAGGCCCTCGAGCGCCGCCTGGCCGAGACCCTGGCCCAGGTTCGCCGCTGCGCGCCCGGCGCCAATGCCCAGACCAAGGCCTTGCTGCTGGCCTGCCAGGGGCAGCCGCTGGACGCGTTGCTGGATAACGCCGCCGCACAGTTCGCCGCCGCGGTGACCGGCAGCGAAGGAACCGAGGGCACCCTGGCCTTCGTGCAGAAACGCGCGCCGAACTGGGCGCAATGAACCACAGAGCGGAGCGCCACCCATGGCCACCTTCAACAAAGTCCTGATTGCCAACCGCGGCGAGATCGCCTGCCGGGTGCTGCGCAGCGTGCACGCCCTGGGTTACCGCAGCGTGGCGGTGTACAGCGCCGCCGACGCCGACGCCCGTCACGTGCAGCTGGCCGACGAGGCGGTCTGCATCGGCCCGGCGCCAGCGCAGCAGTCCTACCTGAGCATCGACGCCATCATCGCCGCCGCTAACAGGACCGGCGCGGACGCCATCCACCCCGGCTACGGCTTTCTCTCGGAGAACGCCGCCTTCGCCCGCGCCTGCGAGCAGGCCGGCATCGTTTTCATTGGCCCGAGCGCCGCGGCCATCGAGCTGATGGGCAGCAAGCGCCTGGCCAAGTTGGCCATGCTGGACGCCGGGGTGCCGTGCATTCCCGGCTACGAAGGCGCCGAGCAGGACGACGCCACCCTGACCCGCGAGGCCCAGCGCATCGGCTACCCGCTGATGGTCAAGGCCAGCGCCGGCGGCGGCGGCCGCGGCATGCGCCTGGTGCAGCACCCC
>JBFHKK010000425.1:0-2740 GCA_041595475.1 Pseudomonas sp.
CATTTGCAGGAGCACGATCTCGATGTCAGCCAGATCAAGCGCTTCTGGCTGCACCAGGCGAACCTCAACATGAATCTGCTGATCGCCCGCAAGCTGCTCGGACGCGACGCCGAGCCGCACGAGGCGCCGGTGATTCTCGATACCTACGCCAACACCAGCTCGGCCGGCTCGGTGATCGCCCTGCACAAGCACCAGGACGACCTGCCCAGTGGCGCGCTCGGCGTGCTCAGCTCCTTTGGCGCCGGCTACTCGATCGGCAGCGTGATCCTGCGCAAGCGCTGATGGAGGCCGCGGCCGACAGCGCCCTGCTTGGCCGCCTGCTGGCCGGCGAGCAGCGCGCCTTTGCTGAGCTGATCGCCACCTATCAGGGCGCCATGCGCGCGGTGGCCTTCGCCATCGTCGGCAGTCGCGGCGCCGATGAAGTGGTGCAGGACGCCTGGCTGGCGGTGGTGCGCAGCCTGGATGGTTTTCAGGGGCGCTCCAGCCTTAAGACCTGGCTGCTGACCATCACCGCCAATGCGGCCAAGACCCGCCTCAAGCAGAACCGCCGGGAAGTCCTGCTCGACGACCTGCCCGCGCCCCACGGCAGCATCGGCGAGGAGCGCTTCAGCGACAACGGCCACTGGTTGCAGGCGCCCCACGCCTGGCATCAGGACAGCCCCGAGGCGCTGCTGGCAGAGGACGAACTGCGCGAGTGTCTGGACAAGACCCTGGCCAGCCTCTCCGAGCTGCAGGGCAGCGTGCTGCTGCTGCGCGAGCGTCAGGGCCTGGAGATGGAGGAGATCTGTAATCTTCTCGACATCTCGCTCTCCAATGTGCGGGTGCTGCTGCACCGCGCGCGCCTGAAGGTGTTCGCCACCCTGGAGCATTTCGAGGAGACCGGCCAATGCTGAGTTGCAAGCAACTGGTGGCTCAGTCCAGTGATTTTCTCGATAAGCAGTTGTCGCTGCGCGAGCGCCTGGCCGTGCGCCTGCACCTGGCCATCTGCTACCGCTGCCGGCGTTTCATCCGCCAGATGCGCCTGAGCCAGGCGGTCGTGCGCAAGCTGCCCCAGGGGCAGATCCCCGAGCTCGATGCCTTGGCGGCCCGCCTGGCAGCGGCCCGACGCAGGCCTGACTGACCACGCCCTAGTCGAGAAAATTTCCTGCAAACAGGCCGACCAAGCGCAAGGGCTGTGGGTGGGCGCGTTGCGTCGTTTTCGGCTGGAGCGGCGGCAGGATATTAGTGGCATATGCATATGGAATAAAAAGTTCCGCTGTAATCAAACTTTCACGTACCAGCAACCGCGCTGAAATATTCCAACGCCAAGATTTCCCCCAAGACAAACGAGCGAACGCTCGGGTGTTTCAAGCACTCAAAATCGACTAGGGGAAATCTCGATGATCCGCAAGCAATTCGCCGGCTTCGCCGCCAGCACCCTGGCTCTGGCCATTTCCGCCCAGGCTTTCGCCGGCACCGTCACCACCGACGGCGCCGATCTCGTGATCAAGACCAAGAGCGGTCTTGAAGTCCACACCACCGACAAGAGCATCGGCTTCAAGTTCGGCGGCCGCATCCAGGCCGACTTCGACTCCTTCGACGGCGTCTACACCACCAACAATGACGCCAGCAACGAAGCCTACTTCCGTCGCGCCCAGTTGGAAGTCGGCGGCAACTTCAACGACTGGCGCTACCAGATGAACGTGGACTTCGGTGACAACCGCGGCGGCAGCAACCGGTTCGACGAGGCCAGCGTCACTTACTTGGGCTTCAGCCCGGTCAACGTCCGTTTCGGTCGCTTCGACCCGGACTTCTCCCTGGAAAAGGCCACCAGCTCCAAGTGGATCACCGCCATCGAGCGCTCTGCCGTTCTTGATCTGGCGTCCTGGACCACCGACCACGAGGGTGGCATGGGCGTCCAATTGTTCGGCACCCACGCGGGCAAGTTCTACGGCTCGGCCAGTGTCCAGCAGCAGGACGGCGGTAACGGCCTCGAAGACGCCGACGGCAAGGACGTCAATAGCTTCTTCGCCCGCGGCGTCTTCGCCCCCATCGTCAGTGAAACCAAAGTGCTGCACTTGGGGGCTAGCTTTGCGACCCGCAACTATGCCAACGAAGGCGTCACTGGTTATAAAGGCTTGATCGACAGCCGCCTGGGCGTGCGCGGTGTCACCGAGGGCAACCCGAACTCTGGTCGTATCGTTCTGGGCGGTGCAGAGTCGTCTCGCACCGGCGATATCAATAACGTCTACAGCTTCGAAGACGATCAGGTTTTCGGTCTGGAATTTGCCTACATGACCGGCCCGCTGTCGGTGCAGAGCGAATACCTCAAGCGTGACCTGAGTGGTGCCGGCACCAATAGCGCTGGCGTCAAGAACGGCGACCGCGAGGCCGAGGGCTATAACGTGCAGGTGGCCTACACCCTGACCGGGGAATCGCGCGGCTACAAGCTGGACGGCGCCAAGTTCGACTCCATCAAGCCGTTCAATAAGCAGACCGGCGCCTGGGAAGTCTTCTACCGCTACGACAACCTGAGCGTTGAAGATGACGGCGCGATGATCAACCACTTCACCACCGCAGGTGTGAATGATGGTGTGGGCACCGATGAGACCCAGGCCAAGATCCACACCCTGGGGGTCAACTGGTACGTCAACGAGCAGGTCAAGCTGTCGGCCAACTACCTGATGACCCAAACCGATCGGGAAACCGCGCTGTTCCAGTCCACTCGTAACGCAACCGGTTCTGATGACGACTCGGGCAA
>JBFHKK010000426.1:0-2740 GCA_041595475.1 Pseudomonas sp.
ACCAGGCCGGTGTCGAAGTTGCGGTTGCCGTCGTTGCCGTTGATATCGTTGTTGGTCTTGTCCTGACCCTGCACGCGCCACAGCTGGCCGTAGGAAACGGTGGTATCGATGGAGCCGTTGATTTCGCCGTCGGCGAAGCTGAATTCCACCGCCTGGGCCTGGGCGGCGACCAGCAGCGGCAGGATGCCGGCGAGGGCGAAACCGGCCTTGGCCGGGGCGAAACGCAGTACAGGTTTGCGGGACATGGTTTCCATCGAGACACTAACTCCGTGGACAGATCGTTTTTCTTCTTTGCACCCCAAGAACCGGGGCACCTGATGGCCGCACTGACGACGACCTTGTCTTGCTGGCGACGCAGAACAATTTCTGCGCGCGCGCACTCTTCGCTCGGGCGCAGCCGAGGCTTGGGCCAAAGACTGCAACCATGATGCCAATTCAAACGGCCGTATAAATTTTTTCCGGAGAAGCCGGACGAAACCGATCGCCCGACTTATGACCGATCATTCACTGATCGATTAGGCGGGAAAAGAGGGCCGATCCATCGACTTCGTCAGCGGATCGCACGAGCACGACCGCGCACAGGCGAAGTAACCGAGAGTTCGTTCAGAAATCGCCGAACGCGTCAATTGCTTCACTATCGAACAACGAGCATGCGCGAAAGCGAAAAAAGCGCTGGCAAATTACCATCAGTAACGAAAGGTGTTACCGAAAATTTACGGTAACACCTCGCGCACTGTTTCAGGCCAGGCTCTTGCTGACCACCTCGAAGACATCGCTGGACAGCTCGCCGCTGGCGAGGATGCGCTGCAGTTCGGCCTTCATCAGGTTGCGGCGACCCGCATCGTACTTTCGCCAGCGGGTCAGCGGCGCCAGCAGGCGCGCGGCGATCTGCGGGTTGAGGGCATTGAGGGTGATGACCTGATCGGCGAGGAAGCGGTAGCCGCTGCCGTCGGCCTGGTGGAAGCCCGACGGGTTCTGCCCGGCGAAGGCGCCGATCAGGGCACGCACCTTGTTCGGGTTCTTCAGGGTGAAGGCCGGATGCCGCATCAGCTGCTGCACGCGACCCAGGGCGCCGGGCAGCGGGCAGGCGGCCTGCACGCTAAACCACTGATCCATGACCAGCGGGTTGTCCTTGAATACCTCGGCGAAGCTGGCCAGGGCCTCGGCCTTCTCCGACTCGAATGGCGAATTGACCAGCACCGCCAGAGCGGCCAGGCGCTCGGTCATGTTGTCGCAGACTTCGAACTGCTCCAGGCAGGCGGCCAGCACGTCCGGCTGTTCACCGAGCATCAGGTAGGACAGGGCGATGTTCTGCAGGCTGCGGCGGGCGAAGTGCCCGGCTTCGGCGACGTAAGGCGTGCTGCGGGAAATGTCGCGATTGGTCTGATAGCGCTGCCACAGCGGTTCGCGCAGTGCGCTGGCCAGCTCGCGGCGGGCGAACTCGCGGGCGGCGTGGATGGCCTCGACATCGGCCACCTCGCTGATCTCGGTCAGATAGCCCTCGCCCGGCAGCGAGAGCATCTCGGCGACCATGGCCGGATCCAGGCGCTCGTCTTCCAGCAGGGCGCGCAAGGCCGTGACCAGGCGCGGGTCCATGGCCAGCGGCTCGCCGCGCTGGTGCTGGCCGATCAACTCTTGCAGCACCTGCACGGCCAGTTGCTGGCCGGCCTCCCAGCGGTTGAAGCCGTCCGAATCATGCTGCATGAGGAACATCAGCTGGTCGCGGCTGTAGGGAAAACTCAATTTTACCGGCGCGGAGAAGCCGCGCAGCAGCGAAGGCAGCGGCTTTTGGTCGAGGTTGAGGAAGGTGAAGGCCTGCTCCGCTTCGGTGATCCGCAACACTCGCGAACTGCCCACGGGCGCATCCTCGCCGACCAGTTGCAAGGGCAGCTCGCGGCCGTCGGCACCGAGCAGCGCCAGCTCCACCGGAATCACGAAGGGTTCCTTGTCCTTCTGCCCCGGCGTGGCCGGGCAGCTCTGGCGGAACTGCAGGCGGTAGCTGTTGGCCGCCGCATCGTAGCTTTCGCTGACCGCCAGGCGCGGAGTGCCGGCCTGGGTGTACCAGCGCTTGAACTGGCTCAGGTCCTGGCCGCTGGCGTCCTCCATGGCCTTGATGAAATCGTCGCAGGTCACCGCCTGGCCGTCGTGGCGCTCGAAATACAGGTCCGAACCCTGGCGAAACGCCTCGGCGCCGAGCAGGGTATGGATCATGCGCAGCACTTCGGAACCCTTCTCGTAGACGGTCAGGGTGTAGAAGTTGGAGATTTCCATGTAGGCGTCGGGACGCACGGGATGGGCCATGGGCCCGGCATCCTCGGCGAACTGGTGGGTACGCAGGTAGGCGACGTCCTCGATGCGCTTGACCGTGCGCGAGTTCATGTCGGCGCTGAACTCGGCGTCGCGGAACACCGTGAAGCCTTCCTTGAGCGACAGCTGGAACCAGTCGCGACAGGTCACCCGGTTGCCCGACCAGTTGTGGAAGTATTCGTGGGCCACCACCGCCTCGACCCGCTGGTGGGCGGCGTCGGTGGCGGTCTCGGCGCGGGCCAGCACGCAGCTGGAGTTGAAGATGTTGAGGCCCTTGTTCTCCATGGCCCCGAAATTGAAGTCGCGAACGGCGACGATCATGAACAGGTCCAGATCGTATTCGCGGCCGAAGACCTCCTCGTCCCACTTCATCGCCCGCTTGAGGCTGTCCAGGGCGTAGGCGGCGCGGGACGCCATGTCGGTGTCGACGAAG
>JBFHKK010000427.1:0-2734 GCA_041595475.1 Pseudomonas sp.
CACCCTGTCCTGCAAATATGGCGGAGAAGGGGGGATTCGAACCCCCGACACCCTTTTGAGGTGTACTCCCTTAGCAGGGGAGCGCCTTCGGCCACTCGGCCACCTCTCCGCAACACGGGGCGCATGATACTCATGTTTATCCCGTTTGCAAAGACAGAATTTCGAGAAAAATTAGTGGCTTGGTTCGTCGCCCTTCTCTTTCTGGATGCGCTGGTAAATCTCCTCGCGGTGCACCGCAACCTCTTTCGGCGCGTTGACGCCGATGCGCACCTGATTACCTTTCACGCCCAACACGGTGACAGTCACTTCGTCACCGACCATCAGGGTCTCTCCGACCCGGCGAGTCAGAATCAGCATTCCTTTCTCCTCACGGCTTACAATTCAGGACAACAGTCTGCAAAAAAAGAAAAGGGTGGCAACCTCGCAAAACTTTGCGAAGCACTTCCCCAAGTATTGACCAGTGTGGGCAGAAAGAAAGCTCTGCCCGCGCCAACCAGGGCGCCGGCAAACGCGGGCGAGCCGCGCCTGCCGGTCGATGGCTCAGTCGCCCTGGCGGGCGGGAGCGTCCAGCTCGAAGGCAGTGTGCAGGGCGCGCACCGCCAATTCCAGGTATTTCTCCTCGATCACCACCGAGACCTTGATTTCCGAGGTGGAGATCATCTGGATGTTGATGTTTTCCTTGGCCAGGGCCTCGAACATGCGACTGGCCACCCCGGCATGGGAGCGCATGCCGACGCCGACGATCGACACCTTGGCGATCTTGGTGTCGCCGCTGACTTCGCGGGCGCCCAGCTCGCGGGCGGTATTCTCCAGCACCTGCTGCGCATTCTGGTAATCGTTGCGGTGCACGGTGAAGGTGAAGTCGGTGGTGTTATCGTGGGAGACGTTCTGCACGATCATGTCCACCTCGATATTGGCGGCGCTGATCGGACCGAGGATCTTGAAGGCCACGCCCGGGATGTCCGGCACGCCACGGATGGTCAGCTTGGCTTCGTCGCGATTGAAAGCGATGCCGGAGATGATCGGCTGTTCCATGGTTTCCTCTTCATCAAGGGTAATGAGGGTGCCCGGCCCCTCCTGGAAGCTGTGCAGCACGCGCAGCGGGACATTGTATTTGCCGGCGAACTCCACCGAACGGATCTGCAGCACCTTGGAGCCGAGGCTGGCCATTTCCAGCATCTCTTCGAAGGTGATCTTCTCCAGGCGCCGGGCCTGGGGCACCACGCGCGGATCGGTGGTGTAGACACCGTCGACGTCGGTATAGATCTGGCACTCGTCGGCCTTGAGCGCCGCGGCCAGGGCCACCCCGGTGGTGTCGGAGCCGCCGCGACCGAGGGTGGTGATATTGCCGTGCTCATCCACCCCCTGGAAACCGGCGACCACTACCACGCGCCCGGCCTTGAGGTCGTTGCGCAGCTTCTGGTCGTCGATCTGCAGGATGCGCGCCTTGTTGTGCGCGCTGTCGGTGAGGATGCGCACCTGGTTACCGGTGTAGGACACCGCCGACACGCCGCGCTTGATCAGCGCCATGGCCAGCAGGGCGATAGTCACCTGCTCGCCGGTGGAGACCATCACATCCAGTTCGCGCGGCACCGGCTGATCGTCGCTGACCTGCCTGGCCAGCTCGATCAGGCGGTTGGTCTCGCCGCTCATGGCCGACACCACGACGACGATGTCGTCGCCGTTCTCGCGGAACTTCTTGACCTTCTCCGCCACCTGCTGGATGCGCTCGACGGTGCCGACGGAGGTGCCGCCGAATTTCTGTACGATCAAAGCCATTTCAAAGCTGCCTCAGCCCCTCAAGGGCGCCCATTAGACATTCAACTCAGCGCGCTGCCAAGGCCCGCCGGGCGGGCCTGAATCTGGCCGCGCCGGCCCGCTCGGGCGGTGCTTACAATCCTTGCTCGGCGAAGCTCACGGCCAGCGCCAGGGCGCCGTCCAGGGCGGCGACGTCGCTGCCACCGCCCTGGGCCATGTCCGGACGGCCGCCACCCTTGCCGCCCACGGCCGCGGCGGCCTGCTTCATCAGGTCGCCGGCCTTGAGCTTGGCGGTCAAATCCTGGGTCACCCCGGCGACCAGCACCACCTTGTCGTCCTGCACGCCACCGAGCAGGATGAGCGCGCTGCCGAGCTTGTTCTTCAACTGATCGACCAGGGCCAGCAGGGCCTTGCCGTCCATGCCGTCGAGGCGCGCGGCCAGAACCTTGATGCCCTTGACCTCGACCGCCGCAGCGGCCAGATCGCTGCCCGCGGCACTGGCGGCCTTGGCCTTGAGTTGCTCCAGCTCCTTCTCCAGCTGGCGGTTGCGCTCCAGCACGCCGGCGAGCTTGTCCAGCAGGTTGTCGCGGCTGCCCTTGACCAGGGCTGCGGCCTCCTTGAGCTGCTCCTCGGCGCCATTGAGGTAGGCCAGCGCCGCGGCGCCGGTGACCGCCTCGATGCGCCGCACCCCGGCGGCCACGCCGCCCTCGCTGACGATCTTGAACAGGCCGATGTCGCCGGTACGGGCGACATGGGTGCCGCCACAGAGCTCGACCGAGAAACCGCCGCCCATGGTCAGCATGCGCACGGTCTCACCGTATTTCTCGCCGAACAGCGCCGCGGCGCCCTTGGCCTTGGCGGTCTCGATATCGGTTTCTTCGGTTTCCACCGCGCTGTTCTTGCGGATCTCGCCGTTGACCAGGTCTTCCAGGGCGCGCACCTGGGCCGCAGTCAGCGCCTCGAAGTGGCTGAAGTC
>JBFHKK010000428.1:0-2728 GCA_041595475.1 Pseudomonas sp.
CCGGATCGAGCTGCGGATCGGCGAGCAGTTCATCGATCGGCTGGCGGGCGCCGAGCAATTCGAGCTGACCGGCAGCCAGGTGTGCGTAGTAGTCCAGGGAGGCGCAGCCACTCAGCAGCCAGGCCAGCAGAAACGCCCCGCCCAGGCGAACGGAGCGCTGAATCGGTGAATAAGATCGACGGGCGCGCATGCCGATCACGCTATCGCATTGCCGCGGCCGCCTCCAGCGCCCATGCTTGCTCCATAGTGCTGGTCCGTCCGAGTTGGAGGTCGCCATGATCCGGATGTTCACCCTCATCAGTCTGGCTGTGCTCGTCGCCTGCGCCGGCCCCGTGCCTAAGCCCGACCCGGGCAAGGCCTGGGTCGAGTTGTCCAGCACGGCCGGCGATCTGCTGATGGCCGACCGCCTGGACGGCGAGCGCCTGGACGATGGCCGCTTCTTTCAGGTGCCGCCCGGCGAGCATGAACTGCAGGCGCGCTTTCAGTTCGAGGTACCGGGTGGCGGCGGACTCGAGCCGCTGGCCGAACCCGTGCTGCGCACCTGCGTGCTGCGCGTGCGCTATGCCGATTTCAGCCCTGGCCAGCGCTACCGTCTGGCGGCGCGGGCGCAAGGCTACCGGGCCCAGGCCTGGCTCTACGACGAGCAGCGCCAGCTGCTGGCGCGCGGCAAGCTGCTGCGCTGCGGCAGCTTCTAGCGGAGCCTTGCCCGCTGGCGGGGTAGGAAGTTCAGCTGTCGCTGAGGCGGAAGCCGACCTTGAGCACCACCTGGTAGTGGCCGACCTTGCCGTTCTCGATATGCCCGCGGGTTTCCAGTACCTCGAACCACTCGAGGTTGCGGATCGACTTGGCACACTCGGCCAGGGCGTTGTTGATGGCTTCTTCGATGCTGGTGCGCGAAGAGCCGACGATCTCGATCTTCTTGTAGGTGTGATGGTCAGACATGGCGTTTCCTCCACGGGGGGCTAGATAGAACGCTAGTCGAGAATCGCCCGGGCTGCGGGGCGAATTCACCCGGGCGCCGGCCACAGGACGGCGAATACCGGCGTGTCAGACGCCGCCCAGCTCGTCGCGCAGCCAGTCCGCGAGCTGCTCCGCGCGCCTGTCCAGGCGCCGAGCCGGCAGCCACAGGGCCAGGCGCGCGCGGGTTTCGACGAAGCCCCAGGGCGCCACCAGGCGGCCGGCGGACAGATCATCGGCGACCAACTGTTGCGGCGCGATCGCCACGCCCAGGCCCGCCGCGGCCGCCTCCAGCAGGTAGTAGAGGTGCTCGAAGCCCTGGCCCAGGCGCAGGGCTGCCGCATCCAGGCCCTGGCTGGCCGCCCAGTTCGGCCAGGCCTGGGGCCGCGAGGCGGTGTGCAGCAACGGTTCGCCAATCAACGCCGCCGCAGGCGCCTGATTCAGCTCGGAAAAGCGCCCGTAACGCGGGCTGAGCACCGGGCCGATGCGCTCGGCCGCCAGCGGATAGACCTGCATGTCCGCCGGCCAG
This sequence comes from Pseudomonas sp., assembly GCA_041595475.1. Classification (GTDB taxonomy): domain Bacteria; phylum Pseudomonadota; class Gammaproteobacteria; order Pseudomonadales; family Pseudomonadaceae; genus Aquipseudomonas. The sequence goes on from JBFHKK010000428.1 coordinate 1,487, forward strand.
GGCGGCTCGGCGAACAGCAGGGTGGCGTCCACGCCGGGCCGGCGCGGATCCAGCTCGCCCTCGCTGGCCGACAGTTGCAGGCGCAGCTCCGGCAACTGGCGATTGAGCCGGTCCAGGCGCGGGATAAACCAGCGCGCCAGCAGGCTACCCGGACAGGCCAGGACGAAAGCGGCGCCGGCCTGGCCCTGCTGCAATTCGGCGCAGATCCCGCGCAGGCGGGCGAAGGCGTCGCCGCTGGCATCGCGCAGGCGCTGCCCCTCATCTGTGAGTTTGAGGCCGCGACCCTGCTTGACGAACAGGGCCAGCCCCAGGTGTGCCTCCAATTGCCGGATCTGCCGACTGACCGCGCCGTGTGTCACATGCAGCTCGTCGGCGGCCCGGCTGACGCTCTGCAGGCGCGCGGCCGCCTCGAAGGCGCGCCGGGCATTGAGGGGCGGTAGGTCCTGGCTCATTGGTGAGTTTTCCTGACATGTCATGGCGATCTTATCGCTTTTTTCGGCGGCGCCCCAGGCTTATCCTCGAGGCCTAGTCCCCAAGCGCGTCCGCCCAGGAGAACGCCATGACCTCATATCGCACCGGCCCCGACGCCACCGGCCTGTTCGGCACCTTCGGCGGCCAGTACGTCGCCGAGACCCTGATGCCGCTGATCCACGACCTGGCCGCCGAATACGAGCGGGCCAAGCAGGACCCGCAGTTCGCCGAGGAACTGGCCTACTTCCAGCGCGACTACGTCGGCCGCCCCAGCCCGCTGTATTTTGCCGAACGCCTGACCGAACACTGCGGCGGCGCCAAGATCTACCTCAAGCGCGAAGAGCTGAATCACACAGGCGCGCACAAGATCAACAACTGCATCGGCCAGATCCTCCTGGCCCGGCGCATGGGCAAGAAACGCATCATCGCCGAGACCGGCGCCGGCATGCACGGCGTGGCCACCGCCACGGTAGCGGCGCGCTTCGGCCTGGAATGCGTGATCTACATGGGCACCACCGACATCGACCGGCAGCAGGCCAACGTCTTTCGCATGAAGCTGCTCGGCGCCACCGTGATCCCGGTGACCGCCGGCACCGGCACCCTCAAGGATGCGATGAACGAGGCCCTGCGCGACTGGGTGACCAACGTCGACTCGACCTTCTACCTGATCCGCACCGTCGCCGGCCCCCATCCCTATCCGGCGATGGTCCGCGACTTCCAGGCGGTGATCGGCAAGGAAACCCGCGAGCAGTTGCAGGAGAAGGAAGGGCG
>JBFHKK010000429.1:0-2727 GCA_041595475.1 Pseudomonas sp.
CCTGCTCGAGGTGCTGGTGGCCTTCCTCATCCTCAGCCTGAGCATGGGCGTGCTGATGCGCATCGTCTCCCAGTCGCTCAACGCCCTGAGCGCCGCCGAGCGCTATCAGCTGGCGGTGCAGCTGGCCGAGTCCAAGCTGGCCGAAGTGCTGATCGACCTGGACGAGAGCAACGAAGGCAAGGACCAGGGCCGTCTGGACAAGACCTTCCGCTGGCACAGCGAGATAGAGCCCTACCAGTTCGAGAATCAGGAGCCGGGCGCCCGTTACAGCATCAACCCCTGGCGGGTAAGGGTCTCGGTGAGCTGGGGCAAGCGTCCGGGCGAGCGGGTCAGCCTGAGCACCATCCGCCTGCTGCGGCCGCGGCCATGAGACGCGCGGGCGCCGGCTTCACCCTGGTCGAACTGCTGGTGGCGCTGACGCTGGCCAGCCTGGTGGCCATGCTGGCCTACGGCGGCCTGCACGTGGCCCTGCGCAGCTGGCACGCGGCCGAGCTGCGCCAGCAGCAGATGGAGCTGCATTACCTGACCCAGGCACTGCTCCGGCGCCTGCTGGAAAGCCCCCTGGCACTGTCGCTGCGCGACGACGAGGAGATCCAGCAGATGGCCTTCTACGGCGAATCCGAGCAGCTGATCTTCGCCGCCAACCTGCCGGCCCTGGGCGACAGCGAGCAGCTCTACTGGGTGCAACTGGTGCAGGAATCTGTGCTCGACGACCAGGGCCTGAGCTGGCAGCTGGAGCTGCGCTATACCCCCTACATCGAGGCCGAGGCGCTCAACTGGGCACTGCTGATCGAGAGCCTGGCCAGCGACGGCGAGCGCCAGGTGCTGCTCGAGGGCCTGCGCAAGCCCTGGACCTTCAGCTACTTGGAGCGCCGCGCCGATGTCCGCGACGATTGGCAAAGCAGCTGGCGCCAGCGTGCGGCCCTGCCGGTGCTGCTGCGCCTGAGTCCGCCGCGCCAGCCGGGGGAGGCCGCCGCCGATCTACTGGTGGCACCGAGGGACATGGCCTATGCGATCTTCCAGAGCCGTTGAGCGGCGCTGCCGTGTGCAAGGAGTGGCCCTGGTCGGGGTGCTCTGGCTGCTGGTGTTGCTGTCGCTGGTGGCGCTCAACCTGTCGGCCGGCAGCCGCACCGAGCTGCAACTGGCGAGCAATGCGCGCCAGGCCGCCAGTGCCCGGCATGTCGCCGAGGCCGGGGTCAACTGGGGCGTCTGGAGCCTGCTGCAGGCCAACACCTCCGGCTGGCTGGCCGACGGCAGCGTGCGCAGCCTGGAGCTGGATGGCCTGGTCGTGGAGGTGGCGCTGTTCGACGAGCAAGGCAAGATCGATCTCAACGAGGCCGATCCGCAGCTGCTGGTGGGCCTGTTCGAATCGGTCGGCCTGGACGAGCGCAGCGCTCTGGCCCAGGTCGATGCCATTCTCGACTGGCGCGACGAGGACAGCCTGGTTCGCGCCCAGGGCGCCGAGGAGGAGCAGTACCTGGCCGCCGGCCTGTTGCCGCCGGCCAATCGACGCTTCGAGCGGCTGGAGGAGTTGCGCCGGGTGCTGGGCATCGACGAGACGCTCTACCAGCAGGTGGCGCCGGCGCTGACGATCTATTCCAACAAGGCCGAGGTCAATCCGCTGGTGGCGCCGCGTGAAGTCTTGCTGGCGCTGCCCGGGATCAGCGCCGAGCGCATCGACGACTTCATCGAGGAGCGCCGGCGCAACTACGAGCGCGGCGAGCGGCCGCCGCTGCTCAGTGGCGTCGATCCGCGTCTGCTGGCGCCCAATGCGCCAGGGGTCAACTACTCTGTCGTTACAGATACAGCAGTGAGCGAGACTGTAAAGGTTCGGCAACAGGTGGTGATTCACCTGCGCGGCCTGGGCCGCGGACAGGGCTTCGAGGTCCTCTACAACAGCGCCCGCCGCTGAGGCACGGCGCCCGCCGAACCTCCTTGCAGCAAGGAACAAGGTCCATGAACGAACGCCTACAGACGGCCACCGATGCCCTGCTCAGCCAGGCCCAGCGCTTCTGGCACTGGTGGACCCAGGAGCTGCTCGGCCTGGTGCCGCAGCGCTGGCGCGAGCGCCTGTGGCAGCGCGGCAATCTGTTGTTCATCGATCTGCAGCCAGAGCGCTGCAGCCTCAGCCTCGGCAACTACAGCCAGCGCCAGCCGCTGGCCAGCGGCGAACTGGGGCCGGAGGGCGAATGGCCGCCGGAGCTGGCCGAGGCCCTGCTCGCCCGGGCCGGCAAGGCCGCCCAGGTGATCCTGCTGCTGCCCGAGCACAAGGTGCTGCGGCGCATCCTCAGCCTGCCCGCGGCCACCGAGGCCGGGCTCGGCAACGTGCTGCGCTTCGAGATGGACAGGCACACCCCCTTCACCGCCGAGCAGGTGTATTTCGGCTTCCGCATCCGCGAGCGTGAGCGCCGCCAGCAACGCATCAAGGTCGAGCTGCTGGTGGTGCTGCGCGACTATCTGGACGAGCTGCTCAAGCGCCTCGACGGCCTCGGCGTGCACGCGACGCTGGCGACCCTGGGCGAAGAGGGCGACAGCTGGAGCGACAAGCCGATCAACCTGCTGCCGGGCAGTCGCCTGCGCGCGCGCAGCGGCTGGCGCGGCAACCGCCGCCTGCAGATCGCCGCGGTGGTTGGCCTGGCGCTGCTCCTGGCGCTGCCGCTGTGGCAGCAGCAGCGCCGCGCCGAGCGTCTGGCCGCGCAGCTGGATGCGCCCAAGGCCAGCGCCGAG
>JBFHKK010000430.1:0-2721 GCA_041595475.1 Pseudomonas sp.
CGTAGCAGCTCGGCCTGCCGGCGCGCGCCCTCTTCACCGGTCTCGGCAAAGCCCGAGGCGTAGCAGATGGCGCCGCCGGCGCCCTTGGCCGCCAGCTCGGCCACCGCCTGCAGGGTCAGTTCGCGGTTGGTGGCGATAAATACCGCATCCGGCCCTTCCGGCAGCTCGGTAATGCTGCGCACACAGGGCACGCCTTCCAGCTCGGCATGTTGCGGGTTGACCAGCCATAGCGGGCCGGTGAAGCCGCCTTCGGCGCAGCGCTTGAGCGCGCGAGCCATGCTGCGGCCGCCGATAAAGGCCAGATGCCGCGGCGCCAGCAGGCGCTTGAGGTTGTCACGTTGAGTCATGGCGGGCTCCTCAGCTCAAAAGCGGCCGCAGCAGTTCGCGGGCGATGATGTGCCGCTGGATTTCCGAGGTGCCTTCCCAGATCCGCTCGATCCGCGCGTTGCGCCAGATGCGCTCGACCGGGCCCTCGTCCATCAGGCCCATGCCACCGAAGATCTGCACGGTCTCGTCGGCCACCTTGCCCAGCACTTCGCTGGCGAACAGCTTGGCCATGCCGGCCTCGCCGTCGGTCATGCAGCCCTGGTCCATCTTCCAGGCGGTGTTGAGGGTCAGCAGCTCGGCGGCGGCGATCTGTGTGGCCATGTCGGCCAGCTTGAACGAAACCCCCTGGTAGCTGCCGATCGGCTGGCCGAACTGCTTGCGGTCGGCCGACCACTGCAGGGCCAGGCCCATGGCGCGCTGGGCCTGGCCGACACAGTTGGCGGCGACCATCACCCGCCCGGCGGTGAGCCAGGCATTGGCCACTTCCCAACCCTTGTCCACTTCACCCAGCACCTGGCTGGCCGGCACCCGGCAGTCGTCGAAGAAGATTTCGTAGGTGTGGTAGCCCTTGTTGCTCACGCATTTCGGGCCACGGCGCACGGTCATGCCGGCGCTGCCCTTGTCGACCAGGAAGGCGGTCACCGCGTTGCGCTTCTTGCCGTTGCGTTCAAAGCTGTCGGTGACGGCGAAGACGATGGCGAAGTCGGCGTGGCCGGCGTGGCTGATAAAGTGCTTGCTGCCGTTGATCACGAAGTCGTCGCCATCGCGCACCGCGCGGGTCTTGATCGAGTTGGCGTCGGAGCCGGCGCCCGGCTCGGTGAGGGCGAAGCAGTCGATCTTTTCGCCCTGGATGCACGGCAGCAGGTACTTGTCTATCTGCTCGCCCTGACAGGCCATAAGGATCTTCGACGGCCGCGCGACGAACACCTGCAACGCCCAGGAGACCTTGGACAGCTCGCGCTCGACCAGCGCCTGGGACAGGTAGTCGAGGCCGCCACCGCCCACTTCCTCGGGCATGTTGAAAGCGTAGAGGCCGGCGGCCAGCGCCTTGCCGCGGATCTGCGCGGCCAGTTCCGGGGATACCGCGTCGGCGCGGTCGACCGCTTCCTCGTGGGGCAGCAGTTCCTTTTCCACGAAGGCGCGCACGGCCTCCACCAGCATGTTCTGTTCGGACGTCAGTTGGAAGTTCATCGGCAGGTCCTCGTTCAGCGGCCAATAAAGCGGGGAGCACGTTTTTCCACGGCGGCGCGCAGGGCCTCGGCCCCGTCTGCGCTGCGCCCGCAGAGCAGACCGGCGGCCAGTTCGGCTTCCAGCTGCTGGGCCAGGCTGCGGCTGGCCCCCTCACGGATCAGGGTCTTGGTCTGGGCAAAGGCGAAGGTCGGACCAACCGCCAGGCGTGCGGCCAGTTCGCCGGCCTGCGCGGCCAGTTGCTCATCGGCGCAGACCTCGCCGACCAGGCCGCTGGCCAGCGCGCGCTCGGCGCTCCAGGGCTGGTCGAGCAGCAGCAGTCGCTTGGCCTGCTCGTCGCCGATCAGCCGCGGCAGGTGCCAGCTGGCGCCGGCATCTGGCGAGTAGGCCATGCCGGTGTAGCCGGCGCGGAAACGCGCCGAGGCGGCAGCGATGCGCAGGTCGCAGCACAGCGCCAGGTCCATGCCGGCGCCCACCGCGCTGCCGTTGATGGCGGCGATGCTCGGCTTGGCGAAGGCGTACAGCCGCGCCATCAGGCGGTGCGCGTGCTCGGTCCAGCCATAGCTTTCCAGCTCGCCGCGCGCCTCGGCGGCGGCCCACTCGGCGACATCGGCGCCGGCGCAGAAACTCTTGCCGCTGCCGGTCAGCAGCAGCACACGCACCGCCGGCTCGCGCTCCAGTTCGCCGAGCAGCTCGTACAGGGCCTGCAGGGTGGGGATGTCCAGGGCATTGCGCTGCTCGGGACGGTTCAGGCTGACCCGGGCAATCCCGGCTTCGATCTGGCAGAGCAGGCTGGCGGCGGTGTTCATGCAAAGCTCCTCGCTTGTTGTTCTCAGACGCCTCTGCGTCCGGGCTTTCAGGCAATACTAAACACTTGTTCAGCACTGCAGCAAGCTATCGAACATCCGTTCAATATCATATTAAACTGTTGATATTTATCGATTTTTTTAGAAAAAGAGCGGAACTGTTACAAGTTCGCACAAGGCCTTACAGCCCAGGGTGCGCCATGCGCACCAGGCCCCGCAGTCTCGGGCGGTGCGCACGGCGCACCCTACTCGCCGCACAACGCAAAAAGGCCCGCTCTGCGGCGGGCCTGGTGGGTTGCGGGATGGATCAGCCGGCGCTGGGCAGCGGCCGGGTGGAGGCCGGCGCGACATCTTCGACAGCGTCGGGCTCATCGGCCAGAGGCAGGATCTTGATGCAGAA
>JBFHKK010000431.1:0-2720 GCA_041595475.1 Pseudomonas sp.
CTGTTCATGCCATGTCCTTCTGGTAACGGGTCAGTTCCTCGAGCGGCAGACCGAAGGCCTGCGCGTAACGCGCCAGAATGGTCGCCGGCAGGCGCCGGTAGACGGCCGGGCGAAAATGCCGGCGAATCCGCCAGCGCCACAGCCCGGTGATCTGCGCCAAAGCCGCCTCGTCCAGGCGATAGCGGTACATCAGGCACTTGAGCGGCGACAGCTGCCCGGCCTGCCAGGCCGCCAGGGCCTCGGCTTCCTGCTCCTGCAGGGTGGCCACGGCCAGTTCGGTGGCGAAGGCTTCGGTTTCCCAGCCATCGCTCGGCGCGCTCTGGTAGCGCCCGGCGGCATCCACCGCATAGACCAGCTTGCGGTGCCCGGCGTAGGTGGCGCTGTGATCCTGGGGTACTTCGTCAAGTTTCATCGCCGACCACCGTCAGATGCATGAAGGCACTGGAGAATCGCCCGCTTTCCGGGACGTAGCAGAGCAGGCGCTGGCCGGGGCGCAAGGCCGCCGAATTGAACAGCTCCTCGAGCATGATATAGATCGACGCCGCGCCGGTATTGCCCTTGCGGTTCAGGTTGGTGAACCAGCGCTCCTGGGGAATCGCCAGGCCGACGTTGGCCAGGCCCACCGCCAGGCGCTGGCGGAAGAAACCCGAGGAGTAGTGCGGCAGGAAATGGTCGATGGCCTCGGCGCGCAGTTCGCGGCGCGCCAAGATGCGCCTCAGGGTCTCCTCCACCGTGTACTTGACGATGTTGTCGTTGAGCAGCTTGACGTCCTGCTTGATCGCCATCAGCGAGCGGCTGTTGCGCGCCTCGGCATCGAAGCGGCTCCAACCCTGCAACTGGCCATCGACCATCTCGGCGCCGGCGTACATGCACGGCGGCAGCCGATCGGCGAAGGAATAGACATCCAGCCAGTCGATGCGCAGGCTCAGGCCACGGGCGTTGGGCTGCGGCTGCAGCAGCACGGCGCCGGCGCCGTCGGAGAGCATCCAGCGCAGGAAGTCCTTCTCGAAGGCGATCTCCGGGTGGGTCTCCAGGGCCTCGACACGGCTTTCGTATTCGCCGTTGAAGTTGCGCGCCAGCATCAGGGTCGAGGCCACCTCCGAGCCGCAGGCCACGGCATTGCGGCTTTCGCCACTGGCCACGCTCATCCAGGCGTATTTCAGCGCGGTCATCCCGCACAGGCAGATGCCGGCGGTGGAGACCACCTCGCAGGGCGGATTGCCCAGTTCGCCCTGGACCATGACCGCATGGTTGGGCATGGTCTGATCCGGCGAGGAACTGCTGGCCACCAGGCAGTCGATGGCCTCCAGCGGCACCTGCTGATCGAGCAGGCGGCGAATGGCCGCGGCGCTGATCTGCGCGTTGCTCAGGCTCGGCTCGCCGGTTCGGGGGTCGATCACGTAGTGGCGCTGCTCGATGCCGTTGCTGCGCAGAATCAGCTTGCGCGCCCGCGACGGCTTGCCGCCGACCAGGCCCAGACGCGCCTCCATCTGCTCGTTGTCGATCGGATCGAAGGGCAGATAGGCGCTGATCCTGTTGATGTATACCGGTTGGGTCACGGGATTTCCTCGGCTCACGTCACTCGCCGGACGGACCGGCGAAGTAGGCCTTGTCACGCTGGGTGCGCGCCCTCGACAGGGGCGCCAGCAGTTTCTTCAGCAATGCGCTGAGCGGCACCACTGTGACGATCAGGCACAGCAGGAACAGGATGTAGAGCACCAGGCCGGCGGCCCGCCGCCGGCTCTGCCGGGGGCCGAGGGCAGCGAGCAAACGGCTCCAGAGCAGGAAGCTGCGATGGCCGACCTTCTCGCTGGCGATCAGTTTCTCATCCACGCGCACCGCGCCCAGGCCCTGCAGCATGGGCTGCTCGATCGGCCTGTCATCGGCCCTCAGGCGCCGCGCCATGGCCTCGCCGAAGCGGCTGGCGGCGGCGATCTGCGCCTCGTCGATGCCGGCCCGCGGCACCCAGGCGTAGGGCTTCTGGCGGCCGGTGAACAGCCACAGCGGGGTGGCCAGGAAGCTCGCCGCGGTGCCGCAGGCATCGGTCAGGACGATATTGTCCACCAGCCGCGCGCCCAGTTGCTGCAGGCGCGCCTTGAGCTTTTCCTGGGCCATCAGCCACATGTTGCGGCAGCCGATCAAAGTCACCACAGGGGTGCCCGCCAGCAGACGCGCGGCTTGCGGCGAGGCGAGAAAGGCGGTCATCGGCTGCGAGGGCGAGAGGAACCAGACCTGGTAGGCCAGGATCACCAGGTCGTAACGCACGGCCTCATCCACCGCCAGGGGCTGCAGCGGCTGCGGACGCATCAGCACCGTCTCGGGAAAAATCCGGAAAAAGTCGAGAAAGGGCCAGGGAAAGGGATATGGTTGCGCGGGTGCCAGGGGCAGGAAGTCCACCTGGATCTCGGCATGCCGCTGCAGCGGCGCACAAACCGACCGGGTCAACCTGTCCAGTTGGCCGGTTTGCGAAAAATGAACGATCAAGACCCGACGCATCAGCCGCGCTTCCCTGCAAAATGGGCCGAATTATGCCACAGAGACCGCCTCGCTCCGCAAAGCCCTGCCGATACCCGGCAGCCCTCTTGCTGTTGACCAGCGCCCTGGCCCAGGCCGGTGACCTGCTGATCGAGGTCGAGGGGCTGCAGGACAGCGGCCTGCTGCACCTGGCCCTGGTCGACGGCGATCAACACCTGTGGTCCGAGCCACCACTGCGGCAACAA
>JBFHKK010000432.1:0-2718 GCA_041595475.1 Pseudomonas sp.
ACCTGCAGGCACTGGGTGCGATCAGCTTCAAGAAAGGCTGCTACACCGGCCAGGAGATAGTCGCGCGCATGCAGTACCTGGGCAAGCTCAAGCGGCGCCTGTATCGCCTGGCGCTCGACGGCGAGCAGGTGCCGGCGCCTGCCGTGGAGCTGTTTTCCCCGGTACACGGCTCCGCGGTCGGTGAAGTGGTGCTGGCGGCCCCCGGCGAGCAGGGCGTGGAGCTACTGGCCGTGCTGCAGGAGGATGCGGCCAGCGACGGCCGAATCCACCTGGGCGCGCCCCAGGGTCCGGCACTCCGGCGCCTGGAATTGCCCTATACACTGGACAGCGACCGCGACATTCAACGCTAACGACACGCCCTAGGGCGCACACGCCAAGAGAACCCTGCATGAGCAAGCTTGCCGAGAAAGTCCAACAGGAACTGATCCAGGCCATCGACAACGATGAACTGGTGCTGCCGACCCTGCCCGAGGTGGCCCTGAAGGTGCGCGAGGCCGCCGAGGACCCGGATATCGGCATCCCGCAGCTGAGCAAGGTGATCGGCAACGACGCCGCCCTCACGGCACGCATCATCAAGGTGGTCAACAGCCCGCTGCTGCGCACCAACAAGGAAATCACCGACCTGCAGATGGCCGTCGGCCGGCTGGGCATCAACTACACCTGCAACCTGGCCACCGGCCTGGCGATGGAGCAGATGTTCCAGGCCACGTCCGACGTGGTCGATCGCAAGATGCGCGAGGTGTGGAACAAGAGCACCGAAATTGCCGGCATCTGCCACGTGCTCTGCAAGCATTTCACCCGCCTGCTGCCCGACCAGGCGACCCTGGCCGGCCTGGTGCACCAGATCGGCGTGCTGCCGATCCTCACCTATGCCGAGGAGCACAGCGAGTTGCTGGCCGACTCCATCAGCCTCAATCACGTGATCGAGAAGATCCATCCGATCATCGGCGACAAGATCCTGCGCACCTGGGAGTTCCCCGAGTTGATCGCCATGGTCCCGAGCCAGTATCTGAACTTCAGCCGCAACAGCCCCAAGGTCGACTATGTCGATATCGTCCAGGTCGCGACGCTGCAGAGCTATCTGGGCAGCGAGCACCCCTACACCCAGATGGACTGGAGCCAGATCGCGGCCTTCTCCAAGCTCGGCCTGGACCCCAATGTCGACATGCAGGAAGACGAGGACCTCTCCGCTGCCATGGAAGCCGCCATGAGCATGCTGCAGTGATCGCGCCCAACGGCGCTCATCCCTAGCAAATCGACCCACCCGCGCGCGCCAGCGGCCATGTCGCAGGCGCCGTCCTCTCAAGCCGTTGCTGCTCCGGCACCCCGCCATGGCCGAACTGGCTTACCCTGATAGGTAAGAGTCACCAGGGGAGGCCACAGGCATGCCGCTGCGCCCACGCCGCTATCTGCAAGGCCTGGCTGTGCTGCTGAGCGCGGCCTTGATGCTCGGCGCCTGCAGCCGCTTCGGCCTGGTCTACGGCAACCTCGAGTGGCTGTTGCCCTGGCGCCTCAACCACTACCTGGATCTCGATCGCGAGCAACGAGCCTGGCTCAGACCGCGCCTGCAGGCCCACCTGAGCTGGCATTGCAGCGCCGAGCTGCCGCGCTACCTGCACTGGCTGGCGCGCGGCCGCCAACTGCTCGAAGCGCAGCGCCCGGACGCCGGATTGCTGGAGGCGCACCTGGCCGAGTTCGAGAGCGCCGTGCAGCGCATTGCCGTGCAGGTCACCCCGACCGCCATCGACCTGCTGCGCGACCTCGATGCACAGCAGGTCGCCCGACTGCAAACCGCGCTGGCCGCCGACAATCGCGATGACTGGGAGGAGTACTTGGAGCCGCCCTTGGCCCGACAGATCACCGAGCGCGCCGAGCGCATGGAGGATCGTTTGCGTCCCTGGCTCGGCGCCCTAAATCCGGACCAGCGCCGGCGCATAGGCCAATGGTCGGCGCAACTGGGCGAGCAGAATCGAGTCTGGCTGAACAGTCGCGCCCACTGGCAGACCCAGCTTCAGGCCGTCTTGCTGGCGCGCCGTGCGCCGGAGTTCGGCCCACGCCTGACCCACCTCCTGCAGCGTCGCCACCAGGTGTTCGGCGCCGCCTACGAGCGCGCCCACGGCGATGCCCGCCGGGCCCTGGCCGAACTCTTCGCCGATCTGATCAGCAGTGCCGACCACAAGCAGCGCCAGCGCCTGGACCGGCGCCTGCGCGAACTCGGTCGGGATATCGCCGAGCAACTCTGCGAAGCGCCGGTGACGGCTTCATTGGACCTCAACAAGCCGTAGGGCCGGTTAGCCGCCGCGGCCTAACCCCCAAGCACTTCCCGTCACATCATCCATTCCAAGCGAATATGACCCGCGGCGCGCGCCGCAAGCGATCAGTCGGCGTCAGTCAATCACCCGCCCTACCAGGCTGAACAGGCCCCAGGCGGCGGTCGGCCTCACAGCCTCGCCATGGGCGAATGGCTCTAGCAGGAGCCGGGGTTAATCGTGCAGGGCGTACTTGGTCAGAATTTCGTGGTATTCCCCGCTGTCTTTCAACTTCTGGAGGCCCTCGGAAATCAGGCGTTCCAACTCTCGAGCCCGCGGATTTTTTACATTGAAACCAATGGTGATCTTTTCCGGACCGGTCAGGTTTCCAGCCACTTTAAACTTGTCGGCCAGGCCCATTTTATCGGCCATGAACCAGAAGGCAGCAGCGTCCTCCAGCGTCGCGTCG
>JBFHKK010000433.1:0-2712 GCA_041595475.1 Pseudomonas sp.
ACCCGGACGCCATCATCGGCTGGAACCTGGTGCAGTTCGACCTGCGCGTGCTGCAGGAACATGCCGAGCGCCTGCAGGTGCCGCTGCTGCTCGGGCGTGGTGCGGCGCCGCTGCACTGGCGCGCCCACGGCGGCGGCCAGCCACACTTCTTCGCCGCGGCGCCCGGGCGGCTGCTGATCGACGGCATAGAGGCGCTGCGCGCGGCGACCTGGAGCTTCCCGTCCTTCAGCCTGGAGCATGTCGCCCAGCGCCTGCTCGGCGAAGGCAAGGCCATAGACACGCCCTACCAGCGCATGGACGAGATCAACCGCCTGTTCGCCGAGGACAAGCCGGCCCTGGCCCGTTACAACCTCAAGGACTGCGAGCTGGTCACCCGAATCTTCGCCAAGACCGGGCTGCTCGACTTCCTCCTCGAACGGGCCGCGGTCACCGGCCTGGCGGTCGATCGCAGCGGCGGCTCGGTGGCGGCCTTCGAGCACCTGTACCTGCCGCAGATGCATCGGCTGGGCTTCGTCGCGCCCAACCTGGGCGACGTGCAGGGTGACAGCAGCCCCGGCGGCTTCGTCATGGCCTCGCGCCCGGGCCTGTACGAATCGGTGCTGGTGCTGGACTACAAGAGCCTCTATCCCTCGATCATCCGCAGCTTCCTGATCGATCCGGTCGGCCTGATCGAAGGCCTCGCGCAGCCGGATGAGGCGCACGCGGTGGCCGGCTTTCGCGGCGCGCGCTTCTCGCGCGACCGGCATTGCCTGCCGGCCATAGTCGAGCGGGTCTGGCAGGGCCGCGAGGCGGCCAAGCGCGCCGGCAACCAGCCGCTGGCGCAGGCGCTGAAGATCATCATGAACGCCTTCTACGGGGTGCTCGGCTCCAGCGGCTGTCGCTTCTTCGACCCGCGCCTGGCCTCGTCCATCACCCTGCGCGGGCAGCAGATCATGCGTCAGACCCGTGAGCTGATCGAGGCGGCGGGCCATGCGGTGATCTACGGCGACACCGATTCGACCTTCGTCTGGCTCGGTCGCGCCCACGGCGAAGAAGAGGCCGCGGGCATCGGCCGGACATTGGTGGAGAAGGTCAACCTCTGGTGGCAAGAGCACTTGCGGGACGAGTTCGGCCTGGACAGCGCCTTGGAGCTGCAGTTCGAGACCCACTACAGCCGCTTTCTGATGCCGACCATCCGCGGCGCCGAGGCCGGCAGCAAGAAGCGCTACGCCGGCCTGGTGCGGCGCGCGGACGGCAGCCGCGAACTGGTGTTCAAGGGCCTGGAGACGGTGCGCAGCGACTGGTCGCCGCTGGCCCGGCAGTTCCAGCAGGAGCTGTACCGGCGCATCTTCGCGCGCCAGCCCTACCGCGACTACGTGCGCGACACGGTGCGGCGCACCCTGGCCGGCGAGCTGGACGAACTGCTGGTGTACCGCAAGCGTGTGCGCCGGCCGCTGCAGGACTACCGGCGCAACGTGCCGCCGCATGTGCGCGCCGCGCGCCTGGCCGACGCCTACAACGCCGAACGGGGCCGGCCGCTGCAGTACCAGAACGGTGGCTGGATCCGCTACCGCATGACCCTGGCCGGCCCCCAGCCGCTGGAGATCGAGGACGCGGCCATCGACTACGAGCACTACCTCAGCCGCCAGCTACAACCCATAGCCGACGCCATATTGCCCTTCGTCGACGACGACTTTTCCAGCCTGGTCGAGCGCCAGCTCGGCCTGTTCTGAGCCGCGCCCGCGGCCCAGGCCCAGGCGCCGAGCGGGCGTTCCGTCAGGCCAGGGGCGAGCCGCCCCGCTTTCACGCTAAAATGCCGGCCCCGTCCATGCCGCGAAGCCCTGCCATGTCCCTGCCCAAGCACCACCTGGAACTCCTGAGCCCGGCGCGCGATGTCGCCATCGCCCGGGAAGCCATCCTGCATGGCGCCGACGCCGTGTACATCGGCGGGCCCAGCTTCGGCGCGCGGCACAACGCCAGCAACGAGGTGGCGGACATCGCCGAGCTGGTGCGCTTCGCCCATCTGTTCCATGCCCGGGTGTTCGTCACCATCAACACCATCCTGCATGACGACGAGCTGGAGCCGGCCCGCCGGCTGATCCACCAGCTCCATGACGCCGGGGTCGATGCGCTGATCGTCCAGGACATGGGCGTGATGGAACTGGACATTCCGCCGATCGAGATCCACGCCAGCACCCAGTGCGACATCCGCAGTCTGGACAAGGCGCAGTTCCTGGCCCGGGCCGGCTTTTCCCAGCTGGTGCTGGCCCGCGAGCTGAACCTGGAGGAGATCCGCCGCATCAGCCAGAGCGTCGACTCGGCCATCGAGTTCTTCATCCACGGCGCCCTCTGCGTGGCCTTCTCCGGCCAGTGCAACATCTCCCATGCGCAGACCGGGCGCAGCGCCAACCGCGGCGACTGCTCCCAGGCCTGCCGCCTGCCCTACACCCTCAAGGACGACCAGGGCCGGGTGGTGGCCTACGACAAGCACCTGCTGTCGATGAAGGACAACAACCAGACCGCCAACCTGATCCACCTGGTCGATGCCGGGGTGCGCTCCTTCAAGATCGAGGGCCGCTACAAGGACATGGGCTATGTGAAGAACATCACCGCGCACTACCGCCGCGAGCTGGATGCCATCCTCGAGCAGCGCCCGCAGCTGGCCCGCGCCTCCAGCGGCCTGACCGAACACTTCTTCCGGCCCGACCCGGACAAGACCTTCCACCGCGGCAG
>JBFHKK010000434.1:0-2711 GCA_041595475.1 Pseudomonas sp.
ACAGCTGCGCGCCCAGCAGGCGCCGCAACTGCCACCGGCAAGGCAGCTGCCGCAGCAGTTCCTGGCGCAGCTGGGGTTCGCCCCCACAGGCGCGCAGCGCCGGGTCGGCGCCGAGATCGCCTACGACCTGAGCCAGGACGAGCCCATGCTGCGCCTGGTGCAGGGCGATGTCGGCGCCGGCAAGACCGTGGTCGCCGCGCTGGCCGCCCTGCAGGCCCTGGAGGCCGGCTATCAGGTCGCCCTGATGGCGCCCACCGAGATTCTCGCCGAGCAGCACTTTCTCAATTTCAATCGCTGGCTCACGCCCCTCGGCCTGGAGGTCGCCTGGCTGGCCGGCAAGCTCAAGGGCAAGGCGCGCACGGCGGCGCTGGCGCAGATCACCGCCGGCGCGCCCATGGTGGTCGGCACCCATGCGCTGTTCCAGGACGAGGTGCAGTTTCGCAACCTGGCCCTGGTGATCATCGACGAGCAGCACCGCTTCGGCGTGCAGCAGCGCCTGGCCCTGCGCCAGAAAGGCGTCGGCGGCCGCCTCTGTCCGCACCAGCTGATCATGACCGCCACGCCGATTCCGCGCACCCTGGCGATGAGCGCCTACGCCGACCTGGACACCTCCATCCTCGACGAGCTGCCGCCGGGCCGGACCCCGGTCAACACCGTGCTGGTCACCGACGCCCGGCGCCCGGAAGTGATCGAACGGGTGCGCCTGGCCTGCAACGAGGGGCGCCAGGCCTACTGGGTCTGTACCCTGATCGAGGAATCCGAGGAGCTGACCTGCCAGGCCGCCGAAAGCACCTTCAGCGATCTGGCCGCCGCCCTCGGCGGCCTGCACGTCGGCCTGATTCACGGGCGCATGAAGCCCGCCGAGAAGGCGGCGGTCATGCAGGAATTCAAGGAAGGCCGGTTGCAGCTGCTGGTCGCCACCACGGTGATCGAGGTCGGCGTCGATGTGCCCAATGCCAGCCTGATGATCATCGAGAACCCCGAGCGCCTGGGCCTGGCCCAGCTGCACCAACTGCGCGGCCGGGTCGGCCGTGGCAGCGCCGCCAGCCACTGCGTGCTGCTCTATCATCCACCGCTGTCGCAGCTGGGCCGCGAGCGCCTGGGGATCATGCGCGAGACCTGCGACGGCTTTCTGATCGCCGAGAAGGATCTGGAATTGCGCGGCCCGGGCGAGATGCTCGGCACCCGCCAGACCGGCCTGCTGCAGTTCAAGGTCGCCGACCTGCTGCGCGACGCCGACCTCTTGCCGGCCGTGCGCGACGCCGCCCAGGCCTTGCTGCAGCGCTGGCCGCAGCATGTCAGCCCGCTGCTGCAGCGCTGGCTGCGGCATGGCCAGCAATATGGCCAAGTGTGACGCCGTGGGCAGCCTTCCCCCCAAAAGGGCTACACCACCGCGCCAGCCGGCTGGTTATACTTCCAAGCACCCGCCTCCCGATGCCGGATCTGCCCATGACTGAATCAGCCCAGCTCGCCGACCCCAGCCAGTGCCCGCCGGCATTGATCATGCAACTGCTCGAAAAGCTCGGCCTGGCCTATCGCATTTGTCCCGAGCACCCGACCCCGCCTGCCGAGCAGCGGGTGCAGGCGGTACTGCTCGACGATGCGGTCGGCGCCCTGCTGGTGCTCTTTGCGCAGAACCAGTTGCTCGACCTCGATCGCCTGGCCGAGCTGACCGGGCGCAAGCTGGTCGCGGTCAAACCCGAACGCCTGCAACGCATGCTCGGCAAGCACTCGCTCAGCCGCCTGCCCGGCCTGCCACCGCTGACCAGCTCGCCCTGCCTGTACGAGGAAAGCCTGCTACAGCAGCCGAGCCTGTACATCGAGTCGGGCCAGCCCGGGGTACTGCTGGAGCTGTCCAGCGACAGTTTCAAGACCCTGCTGAGCAAGGCCAGCGCCGCCCGTTTCGGCGAACCCCTGAGCAATATCCGCCCCAACCTCGATCGCCCCGACGACGACCGCGCCGAGATCAGCCAGGCGGTTCAGGCCTTCACCGCCCGGCGCATCCAGCAACGTCTGGAAGAAACCATCGAGATCCCGCCGCTGCAGGAAACCGCCCAGCGCATCATCAAGCTGCGGGTCGATCCGGATGCCACAGTCGACGACATCACCGGGGTGGTCGAGACCGATCCGGCGCTGGCCGCCCAGGTGGTGAGCTGGGCGGCCTCGCCCTACTACGCCGCCCCAGGCAAGATTCGCTCGGTGGAAGACGCCATCGTCCGCGTGCTGGGCTTCGACCTGGTGATCAACCTGGCCCTGGGCCTGGCCCTGGGCAAGACCCTGAGCCTGCCCAAGGATCAGCCGCAGCAAGCCACCCCCTACTGGCAGCAATCCATCTACACCGCCGCGGTGATCGAAGGCCTGACCCGCGCCATGCCCAAGGCGGAGCGCCCGGAAGCCGGCCTGACCTACCTGGCCGGGCTGCTGCACAACTTCGGCTATCTGGTCCTGGCCCACGTGTTCCCGCCGCACTTCTCGCTGATCTGCCGGCACCTGGAGGTCAACCCGCACCTGTCGCCCAGTTATGTTGAGCAGCACCTGCTGGCCATCACCCGCGAGCAGATCGGTGCCTGGCTGATGCGCCACTGGGACATGCCGGATGAACTGATCAGCGCCCTGCGCTTCCAGCATGATCCAAACTACGCCGGCGACCACGCCGCCTACCCCAACCTGGTCTGCCTGGCCGTCGGCCTGCTGCGCAATCGCGGCATCGG
>JBFHKK010000435.1:0-2697 GCA_041595475.1 Pseudomonas sp.
CATCGAAGAAGTGCTGCGGGTGACGCCGCAGAGCGAGCAACGCTGATGCTCGACTCGCGCCAGAGCGCCGCAGCGCAGCGCCGCGGGCCAGGCATCTGCCTGGGCGGGCTGCTGTGGCTGGCCTGGCTGCTGTGCCTGGCGCCCGGCGCCTGGGCCGAGGTGCTGGTCACGGATCCGCCGCGGCCGCTCGGCCTGCACCTGAGCGTGTTCGCCAGCGCCACCCCGATCAGCCTGCAGGCCGCCATCGAGGCGCGTCAGGCTGGCGCCTTCCGCCCCTCGCAGCAGGCGGTGCCGCGCCTGGGCATCGACGCCCCGCCGCACTGGCTGCATCTGACGCTCAACAATCCCCAGCAGCAGCCGCTGCGGCGCACCCTGCAGCTGGGGATCGGCTGGATCGACCGAGTGGACGTCCATCTGCTCGGCGAAGGGCGCGTCATCGGCCAATGGCACGCCGGCGACGGCGACGTGCGGCGCCTGCAGGCGACCCCGGGCCTGGGCTATCTGCTGCCGCTGGAGTTGCCGCCCGGGCGCTCCGAGCTCTACCTGCTGGCCCACACCCCGGACCCGCTGCTGCTGCCGATGCAGCTGCTCGATGAGCCCGCACTGCAGCAGGCCCAGACGGCCACCCACTACAGCTACGGCCTGCTCTACGGCTTCCTGCTGGCGCTGATCGCCTACAACCTGATGCTCTATGCCGGCCTCAAGGATCGCAGCCATCTCGACTACTCGCTGTTTCTCGGTGCCTTCATCCTGCTCAACCTGGCCTATACCGGGCATGCCGGGGCCTGGTTCTGGCCCGACTCGATGACGCTCAAGCGCTATTCGATCCCGGCGCTGATGATCGCGGCCGCCTGGCTGGGGCTGCGCTTCGCCCGTCACTTCCTTCAGCTGGACAGCCATGCCCCCGGCCTGGCCCGCCAGATCAGCCGCGGCGCCAGCGCAACGCTCGCACTGCTGCTGTTGGGCATCCTGCTCGACTGGCACGCCGCCGTCATCTGGCTCGCCTTCGCCGCCGTGCTGATCTACACGCTGCTGATGGTGCTGCTGGGCCTTCTCAGCCTGCGCCATGGCCAGGTGGCGGCGCGCTACTTTCTCGCCGCCACCCTGTGCGGGATGCTCGGCACCGCGCTGACCGACCTCGCCGTCTGGGGCCTGATTCCGTTCACCACCCTGAGCTATCGCGCGGTGGATATCGGCATCCTCGCGGAAGCCATCCTCCTGGCCCTGGCCCTGGCCTACCAGATGCGCCTGCACCAGAAGGCCCGAAGCCGAGCGGAAAACCTCGCGCGCATCGACCCGCTGACCGGCCTGCTCAACCGCCGCGCCTTGCAGGAGCTGGGCAATCCGCTCTGGCACCAGGCGACGCGCCAGCGTCAGCCGCTGAGCCTGATCATGCTCGATCTCGACCATTTCAAGCGCATCAACGATGAATATGGCCACGCCATGGGCGACAGCAGCCTGGTGGCCACGGCCGGCCTGCTGGCCCAGCAATGCCGCAAGGGCGACCTGCTGGCGCGCTGGGGCGGCGAGGAATTCCTCCTGCTACTGCCGCAGACGCCCCTGCAGGATGCCCTGGGCCTGGCCGAACGCCTGCGCCAGGCCATCGCCAACGTGACACTCGAGCATCCCGCGGGCCGGCTCGAACTCAGTGCCAGCCTGGGCGTGGCCAGCCAGGAGCAGCAGACGGATCTGGAACAGCTGATCAAGACCGCCGATGCGCGCCTCTATGCGGCCAAACATGCGGGCCGCAACCGGGTCTGCGGCGCGGGCCAGGAAAGGGCGCAAGCGCCGGCCTAGCGCAGGCTGGCGAGCTGCTGCGGCGGGCAGTTGAGCAGGGCCGAGCGCTGCAACCAGCGCCGCTCGGGATACCAGGCGAAGACGAACTGGCCATCCTTGAGCTGGTCGACCACCAGCCGCGCCACCTCGGGGCGCACCGCCGGACAGCCGAGACTGCGGCCGATGCGACCCTGGCTGCGGGCCAGGCGTGGATCGACGTAGGCGGCGCCATGGATGACGATGGCGCGTTCGCGGGCGCGGTCGTTGATGCCCGGCTCCAGACCGTCCATGCGCAGCGAATAACCGTGCTTGCCGCGATAGCTCTCCGCGGTGCGGAACAACCCGAGACTCGATTGATGGCTCTCCAGCACGTTGGAGAAGCGCGTCGCCAGGTTCTCCCCGGAACGCCGGCCATGGGCCACCCAGTCGCTGAGCAGGAGGCGCTCGCGCTGCAGATCGAAGATCCACAGGCGCCTGGCCGTCGAGGGCTGGGAATAGTCGATCACCGCCAGACGCCGGGCCGGCGCGGCGCCCTGGCGGATCGCGCAGTGCATGGCGACCAGGGCCTGGCTCAGCACCTGTGGGTCGAGCCCGGGCGCGACGCGCTTGAGACTGTCGAACAGCGGCGGCGCCGGCTCGGCGGCGAGCAGCGCGGTGGACAACAGGAAGGCGCCAAGACCCCCCAGCCAAGTTCGGCGAACAATATGGTGCAGCAACAGGACACTCCCATCCGACGCTTGCGCCTGCCCTTCAGAGGGTAGCCGCGCGCCTGTCTATAATCGACCCAAGGCCTGGCTCTTCCCCGGTGCGGCAACCTCAACGGCCGTCCGCGCGAGCGATCCCTAGGCTGGAGAGGGCTAGTGTACAAAAAATCACCACGTCGGCTGGTCGCCGCCTGTCTGCTGGGCCTGTGCGCCCTCG
>JBFHKK010000436.1:0-2696 GCA_041595475.1 Pseudomonas sp.
ACCTCGGTACCGGCCAGGGTGTAACGGTAGATGTTGTCGACGAACAGCAGCACGTCACGGCCTTCGTCGCGGAAGTACTCGGCCATGGTCAGGCCGGACAGGGCCACGCGCAGACGGTTGCCCGGCGGCTCGTTCATCTGGCCGTAGACCATCGCCACCTTGGACTGGGCGAGATCGTCGAGCTTGATGACACCGGCTTCCGACATTTCGTGATAGAAGTCGTTGCCCTCACGGGTCCGCTCACCGACACCGGCGAACACGGACAGACCGGAGTGCTCGCGGGCGATGTTGTTGATCAGCTCCAGCATGTTCACGGTCTTGCCCACGCCGGCGCCGCCGAACAGGCCGACCTTGCCGCCCTTGGCGAAGGGGCAGAGCAGGTCGATGACCTTGATGCCGGTTTCCAGCAGTTCGGTGGAACCGCTCTGCTCTTCGTAGCTGGGGGCCTTGCGGTGGATCGGCCAGCGCTCTTCGGTGACCACGTCGCCACGCTCGTCCTGGGGCTCGCCCAGCACGTTCATGATGCGGCCCAGGGTGCCCTGGCCCACCGGCACCGAGATCGGCGCACCGGTGTTCTCGACCGCGAGGCCGCGCTTGAGGCCTTCGGAAGCGCCCATGGCGATGGCGCGGACCACGCCGTCACCCATCTGCTGCTGCACTTCCAGGGTCAGGCCGGCTTCGGCCACGGTCAGCGCGTCGTACACCTTGGGCATCGCGTCACGCGGGAACTCCACGTCGACGACCGCGCCGATAATCTGGACAATCTTTCCGGAACTCATTGTTTCCTCTTCCTATTTTCTTCGCCGTAAGGGGCAAAAAACCTCAAATTCTCTGCGTCAGACCGCAGCCGCGCCGCCGACGATTTCCGCCAGCTCCTGGGTGATCGCCGCCTGGCGGGCCTTGTTGTAGGCCAGCTGCAGCTCGTCGATGATCTCACCCGCATTGTCAGAGGCGGACTTCATCGCCACCATGCGCGCGGCCATCTCGCAGGCCACGTTCTCGACCACCGCCTGGTAGACCTGGGACTCGACGAAGCGCAGCAGCACGGTGTCGAGCAGCTCCACCGCCTCCGGCTCGTAGATGTAGTCCCAGCGCTCCAGCAGGCTTTCATCCGGCTCGTCCTGCACCACCGGCAGCAGCTGCTGCGCTTCCGGTCGCTGGGTCATCGTGTTCACGAACTCGTTGCCGACCAGGTAGACGCGGTCGACCTCGCCGTTGCGATAGGCGTCCGTGACCACCTTCATCAGGCCGATCAGCTGATCCAGGTGCGGGCTGTCGCCCAGATGGCTCTGTTCCGCGATGATCTTGCCGCCGATGCGCTTGAAGAAGCTGCGCGCCTTGCTGCCCAGAATCGCCAGATCCACCTCGACGCCCTTCTCCTGCCAGCCGCGCAGTTCGCCGACGACTTTCCGGAACAGGTTGATGTTCAGGCCGCCGCACAGACCACGGTCGGTGGAGACGATGATGTAGGCGACACGCTTGACCTCACGCTCGACCACGAAGGGATGCTTGTACTCCGGATTGGCCGCCGACAGATGGCCAATGGTCCGGCGCAGGCGCTGGGCGTAGGGCCGCGAGGCCATCACCCGGTCCTGCGCCTTGCGCATCTTCGACGCCGCGACCATTTCCATGGCCTTGGTGATCTTCTGCGTGTTCTTGACGCTGCCGATCTTGGTGCGGATTTCCTTGGCTGATGCCATTACGCGCTCCTAGGGATCAGGCCGCCCACTGCTTCTTGAAGCCCTCGATCGCGGCCTTGATGCCGCTTTCGATCTCTTCGTTGTAGTCGCCCTTCTCGTTGATCTTGTCCAGCAGCGCCTGCTGCTCGGAGGCCAGGTAGCGGTGCATGTCCTCGTCGAACTTCACCACCTTGTCCACCTTGACGTCATCGAGGTAGCCATGGTCAGCCGCGTACAGGGAGATCGCCATATTGGCCACCGACAGCGGAGCGTACTGCTTCTGCTTCATCAGTTCGGTGACGCGCTGGCCGCGCTCCAGCTGCTTGCGGGTGGCTTCGTCCAGGTCCGAGGCGAACTGGGCGAAAGCCGCCAGCTCACGATACTGGGCCAGGGCCAGACGAATACCGCCGCCCAGCTTCTTGATGATCTTGGTCTGCGCCGCACCACCCACACGCGACACCGAGATACCGGCGTTCATGGCCGGGCGGATGCCGGCGTTGAACAGGTCGGTTTCCAGGAAGATCTGACCGTCGGTGATGGAGATCACGTTGGTCGGCACGAAGGCGGACACGTCACCGGCCTGGGTTTCGATGATCGGCAGCGCGGTCAGCGAGCCGGTCTTGCCCTTGACCTCGCCGTTGGTGAAGGCTTCGACGTAGTCGGCGTTCACGCGGGCGGCGCGCTCGAGCAGGCGCGAATGGAGATAGAAGACGTCGCCCGGGAAGGCTTCACGGCCCGGCGGACGGCGCAGCAGCAGCGACACCTGGCGATAGGCCCAGGCCTGCTTGGTCAGGTCGTCATAGATGATCAGGGCGTCCTGGCCGCGGTCGCGGAAGTACTCGCCCATGGTGCAGCCGGAATACGGCGCGATGAACTGCATCGCGGCGGATTCGGAGGCCGAGGCGGCGACCACGATGGTGTGGTCCATGGCGCCATGCTCTTCCAGCTTGCGCACCACGTTCGCGATCGAGGAGGCCTTCTGGCCGATCGCGACGTAGATGCATTTGATGCCGGTGC
>JBFHKK010000437.1:0-2681 GCA_041595475.1 Pseudomonas sp.
CGACGAGAGCGTGCCCAAGAGCCGCCTCTACGCCCGCTACCTGACCCATGTCTGGGTCTGGATCAACACCCTGTCGCTGTCGATCCGCGATGCCATGTGCGGCTTCCGGGTCTACCCACTGGGCGCCACCCTGGCGCTGATCGACTCCTGCCGCCTCGGCCGGCGCATGGATTTCGACACCGAGATCCTGGTGCGCCTGGCCTGGCGCAATCAGCCGATGGACTGGCTGCCGACCCGGGTCCACTACCCGCTCGACGGCCTCTCGCACTTTCGCCTGTGGCACGACAATGCGCTGATCTCCAAGATGCACGCCAAGCTGTTCTTCGGCATGCTGGCGCGCGCGCCACGGATTCTCTGGCGCAGGTGGCGCGGATGAGCGAGCAGCTCAGAGCCGGCCACTGGGCCGGCCAGCGCGAGCGCGGCAGCTTCCTGTTGATGAAGTTCACCGCCGCGGCCGCCCGGCGCCTCGGTCGGCGCGCCCTGAGCCCGCTGCTGCACCTGATAGTGCTGTATTTCTTCCTGTTCGGAAGCAAGGCCCGGCGCAGCATCCATGAGTACCAGCAGCAACTGGCGCACTGGAGCGGCCGGGCGGAGCTGCAGCCGAGCCGGCGCACGGTGTTTCGCCAGTTCATGGCCTTCGCCGACTCGCTGCTGGACAAGCTCGACGTCTGGCGCGGCGCCCTGGGCATGCAGCAGATCGAGCTGATCGACCCGGCCAACCTGCACGGCCAGCTGCGCGGCGGCCGCGGCCAGATGCTGGTCGGCGCCCACCTGGGCAATCTCGAGGTGTGCCGCGCCCTGGCCGAGCTGGGCGAACAGGTGCAGATGAATGTGCTGGTGCACACCAAGCACGCCGAGCAGTTCAACCGCCTGCTCTCTGATGCCGGCGCCAGCCACCTGCGGCTGATCCAGGTCAGCGAGCTGGACCCGGGCATCATGCTGCAGCTGTCCGAGCGCCTGGAGCGCGGCGAATGGCTGGCGATCGCCGGCGATCGCGTGGCGCTGCACGGCGGGCGCAATGTGCGGGTGGACTTCCTCGGTCGCCCCGCCGCCTTCCCCCAGGGCCCCTGGCTGCTGGCCGGCCTGCTGCGCTGCCGGCTCAACCTGCTCAGCTGCCTGAAGGTCGAGGGTCGCTACCGGGTGGCGCTGGAGCCCTTCGCCGAGCAGATCCAGTGGAAGCGCGGCGAGCGCGATGCGGTGATCCGCGACTGGGTCCAGCGTTATGCCGAGCGCCTCGGCCAGCGCTGCCTGGAGGCGCCCTACCAATGGTTCAACTTCTACCCGTTCTGGAACGCACATGACGACCCATCAGCCTGAGCCGGTGATCTTCGGCGAACTCCCCCTGACCATCGAGCAGGTCGTCGGCCTGGCCCAGCGCCGCGCCCAGGCGCTGCTGCAGGCCGACCCCGGCTACCGCGAGAAGATCGCCAAGGGCGCGCGCTTTCTCGACAGCCTGCTGGACAAGGAAGGGGTGATCTACGGCGTGACCACCGGCTACGGCGACTCCTGCGTGGTGGCCGTGCCCCTGCATCAGGTCGAGGCCCTGCCGCGCCACCTCTACACCTTCCATGGCTGCGGACTGGGTCGGCTGCTCGACCAGCAGGCCACCCGCGCGGTGCTGGCGGCGCGCCTGCAGTCGCTCTGCCAGGGCGTCTCCGGGGTGCGGGTGGAGCTGCTCGAGCGCCTCCAGGCCTTCCTCGACAACGACGTGCTGCCGCTGATCCCCGAAGAGGGCTCGGTGGGCGCCAGCGGCGACCTGACCCCGCTGTCCTACGTGGCTGCGACCCTCAGCGGCGAGCGCGAGGTGCTCCATAAAGGCGAGCGCCGCAGCGCCGCCGAGGTGCATGCCGAACTGGGCTGGACGCCGCTGGTGCTGCGGCCCAAGGAAGCCCTGGCGCTGATGAACGGCACCGCGGTGATGACCGCCCTGGCCTGCCTGGCCTATGCCCGCGCCGACTACCTGCTCAAGCTGGCCACCCGCATCACCGCGCTCAATGTGGTGGCCCTGGAAGGCAACCCGGAGCACTTCGACGAGCGCCTGTTCGCCGCCAAGCCGCACCCGGGTCAGATGCAGGTGGCCGCCTGGCTGCGCCAGGACCTGGCCATAGACGCGCCGACCGCGCCGCTGCACCGCCTGCAGGACCGCTACTCGCTGCGCTGCGCGCCCCATGTGCTCGGCGTGCTGGCCGACAGCCTGGGGCTGCTGCGGCAGTTCATCGAGACCGAACTGAACAGCGCCAACGACAACCCGCTGATCGACGCCGAGGCCGAGCGCGTGCTGCACGGCGGGCACTTCTACGGCGGCCATATCGCCTTCGCCATGGACAGCCTGAAGAACCTGGTGGGCAACGTCGCCGACCTGCTCGACCGCCAGCTCGCGCTGCTGGTGGACACGCGCTACAACCACGGCCTGCCGAGCAACCTGTCCGGCGCGCCGAGCGTCAGCGCCATGATCAACCACGGTTTCAAGGCGGTGCAGATAGGCGCCAGCGCCTGGACCGCCGAGGCCCTGAAGAACACCCTGCCGGCCAGCGTCTTCTCGCGCTCCACCGAGTGCCACAATCAGGACAAGGTGAGCATGGGCACCATAGCCGCGCGCGACGCCCTGCGCAGCCTGGAGCTGGCCGAACAGGTCGCCGCCGCCACCCTGCTGGCGGCCAACCAGGGGGTCTGGCTGCGCC
>JBFHKK010000438.1:0-2679 GCA_041595475.1 Pseudomonas sp.
CCGGCGATCTCCGGGCGGATCATCAGCGACTCGTCCGAGCGCAGCGAACCGAAGGTGACCAGCTCGTCGCGCACCAGGGCCCGTTCCGGCGTAATCACCTCCACCAGCGGTCCGGCGCCCTCCTCGGCCAGCCCGGGGGCAGCGACCAGCAACAGGCTCGCGGCCAGCAGCAGAACGCGTAGCGGTGGGATCAAGGGCCTGCTGCGCATGATCGCCTCCTGCGCCTGCTACTGGCGCATGCCGCGACCGCCGATCAGCAGGCGGATGCAGACGACATAGAGCACTGCCGTGGCCAGCAACATGAAGCCGATGGCGACCCCGATGCGGATGTCCGACACGCCGAGGATGCCGTAGCGAAAGGCGTTGACCATGTGCAGGATCGGATTGGCCAGCGACACCGACTGCCAGAACGGCGGCAGCAGGGCGATCGAGTAGAAGACCCCGCCCAGATAGGTCAGGGGCGTGAGGACGAAGGTCGGGATGATCGAGATGTCATCGAAGCTGCGGGCGAACACCGCGTTGATGAAGCCGCCCATGGAGAAGATGGTGGCGGTCATCAGCACCACCAGCACCGTCACGCCGATGTGGTGCACCTGCAGATGGGTGAAGAACAGCGACAGCAGGGTGACGATCAGGCCCACCGCCAATCCGCGCAGCACGCCGCCGACCACAAAGCCGACCAGGATGGTGTGCGGCGACACCGGCGAGACCAGAAGCTCCTCGATGTTGCGCTGGAACTTGCTGCCGAAGAAGCTCGAGACCACGTTGCCGTAGGAGTTGGTGATCACCGACATCATGATCAGCCCCGGCACTATGTACTCCATGTAGCTGAAGCCGCCCATCTCGCCGATCCGCGCGCCGATCAGGTTGCCGAAGATGACGAAGTACAGAACCATGGTGATGGCCGGCGGCAGCAGGGTCTGCGGCCAGATGCGGGTGAAGCGGCGCACCTCGCGACGCACTATGGTGCACAGGGCCACCCAGTTGGCGGCCAGTTCGCTGTTCAGGTAGGCGGTGTTCACAGGGCTGCCTCCTTGGCCAGGTTCTTCTCGACCAGGGACACGAACAGCTCTTCCAGTCGGTTGGTCTTGTTCCTCAGGCTCAGCACCTCGATGTGCTGCTTGGCCAGCTGGCGGAACAGTTCGCTCATGCCCTGGCTCTTCTCCACCTGCACCTCCAGGGTGTGCGGATCGACCAGCTTGGCCGGATAACCCTCCAGGTGCGGCGGCATCAGTTGCGCCTCTTTCAAGTCGAGCAGGAAGGTTTCCACGTGCAGCTTCTTCAGCAGCGCCTTCATGCTGGTGTTCTCGACGATCCGGCCATGGTCGATGATGGCGATGTTGCGGCACAGCTGTTCGGCTTCTTCCAGGTAGTGGGTGGTGAGAATGATGGTGATGCCCTGCTGGTTCAGTTCGGTGAGGAAGTTCCACATCGAGCGGCGCAGCTCGATGTCCACCCCGGCGGTGGGTTCGTCGAGAATCAGCAGGCGCGGCTGATGAACCAGCGCGCGGGCGATCATCAGGCGGCGCTTCATGCCGCCGGACAGCTCGCGCGAGGCCACCTCGCGCTTGTCCCACAGCCCGAGCTGCTTGAGGTACTGTTCGGCGCGCTGCTTGGCGATCGTCGCCGGAATGCCGTAGTAACCGGCCTGGGTGACGACTATGTCGAAGACCTTCTCGAACTGGTTGAAGTTGAACTCCTGGGGCACCACCCCCAGGCAGCGCTTGAGCGCCGAGGGGTTCTGGTCCAGGTCATGGCCGAACACGCTCACCGTGCCGCCGCTCTTGCTCACCAGAGTGGAGAGGATGCCGATGGTGGTGGACTTGCCGGCGCCGTTGGGGCCCAGCAACGCGAAGAAATCGCCTTCGGCCACGTCCAGGTCGATGCCGTGCAGGGCCTGGAAGCCGTTGCCGTAGGTCTTGGTCAGCTGCCGGATGGACAGAGCGGTCGTCATAAGGGCACGTACACAAGAAAGAGGGACTGGATAGATGGAGGCCGCGCCGGGCAATTGCAAGCTGCGCCCGGCCTTGCGCGCTGGCACGCCGCGGCCCTGCCCTGCACCCTAGCAGCCCCGGGCCTATAAGAAAGCGGCAAAAGGCGATCTTATCGATCGGCTGTATCGATGCTTGCCGCTTCGGCCTGCAGGTCCGCGCCCAGCAACGGCACCTGGGCCTCGAACAGATGGGGATAGCAGCGCTGCAGGTGGGCATAGAAGAACGCCACGGGCAGGTCGGCAAACTGGCCATGGTCGGCCAGGTATTCCATGTAGCGCTCGCCGCGCTCATTGAAGGGATGGAAGACGCTGTCCTGCTGCCCGTCGAACGCCAGCGGCTCGACCCCGAAGACCTGGCACAGGCTCAGGTTGAAGGCCGGGGTGGCCTTGACCCAGCGCCCGTCCAGGTAGAACTCGGTGTAACCATGCATGGCGAACACCTCGCTGCGCAGCAGCTCGAGCAGCCGCGGCGTGGCCAGGTGGTTGCGCACATCGGCCAGGCCGATCCGCGCCGCAATCCCGCAATGCCGGGCGCAGGCCGCCAGCAGGGTTGCCTTGGGCACGCAGTAGCTCTCACCGCTGGCGAGCGCCGCGCTGCCCTTGAGGGTCTCGGGGTCGCGGCTGAACACATAGGGGTTGTAGCGAATCCCGTCGCGCACCGCGTGATAGAGGGCGACCGCCTGCTC
>JBFHKK010000439.1:0-2668 GCA_041595475.1 Pseudomonas sp.
CCTACGCCGCCTCCTTTATCGAATGGTTCGCCGAAGAGGCCAAGCGCATCTATGGCGACGTGATTCCCGGCCACCAGGCCGACAAGCGGCTGATGGTGATCAAGCAGCCGATCGGCGTCACCGCCGCCATCACCCCGTGGAACTTCCCCGCGGCGATGATCACCCGCAAGGCCGGGCCGGCGTTGGCCGCGGGCTGTGCCATGGTGCTCAAGCCGGCACCGCAGACACCGTTCTCGGCGCTGGCACTGGCCGCACTGGCCGAGCGCGCGGGTATCCCGGCGGGGCTGTTCAGCGTGATCACCGCCGATGCCGCCACGTCCCGCGAAGTCGGCGCCGAACTCTGCGAAAACCCCATCGTGCGCAAGCTGTCGTTCACCGGCTCGACCGAGATCGGCCGCCAGCTGATGGCCGAGTGCGCCAAGGACATCAAGAAGGTGTCGCTGGAGCTGGGCGGCAACGCACCCTTCATCGTCTTCGACGATGCCGATCTGGACGCCGCGGTCGACGGCGCCCTGGCCTCCAAGTACCGCAACGCCGGGCAGACCTGCGTCTGCGCCAACCGCCTCTATGTGCAGGACAGCGTCTACGACGCCTTCGCCGAGAAGCTGGCCGCCGCGGTGGCCAAGCTCAAGCTGGGCAACGGCCTGGACGAGGGTGTGACCACCGGCCCGCTGATCGACGCCAAGGCGGTGGCCAAGGTCCAGGAGCATATCGCCGATGCCCTGGGCAAGGGCGCGCGCCTGCTGGCCGGCGGCAAGCCCCACGCCCTCGGCGGCACCTTCTTCGAGCCGACCATTTTGCTGGATGTGCCGAGCAGCGCGGCGGTGGCCCGGGAGGAGACCTTCGGCCCGCTGGCGCCGCTGTTTCGCTTCAAGGACGAGGCCGAGGTGATCGCCCAGTCCAACGACACCGAGTTCGGCCTGGCCGCCTACTTCTATGCCCGCGATCTGGGTCGGGTGTTCCGCGTGGCCGAGGCCCTGGAATACGGCATCGTCGGCATCAACACCGGGATCATCTCCACCGAGGTGGCGCCCTTCGGCGGGGTCAAGGCCTCGGGCCTGGGCCGCGAGGGCTCCAAGTACGGCATCGAGGACTACCTGGAAATCAAGTACCTGTGCATGGGCATCTGACAACAACAAGGGGCGCGGCCGACCGCCGCGCCCGCGCCTTATTCCATCCTTGAAACTGCCCGCGGCCGCCGCGGTGAACGAGGCCTTCGATGAGCAAGACCAATGACTCCCTGATGCAACGCCGCAATGCCGCCGTTCCGCGCGGCGTCGGCCAGATCCACCCGATCTTCGCCGAGCGCGCGGAAAACGCCACGGTCTGGGACGTGGAGGGCCGCGAGTACATCGACTTCGCCGGCGGTATCGCCGTGCTCAACACCGGCCACCTGCACCCCAAGGTGGTGGCCGCGGTGCAGGAGCAGCTGAGCAAGCTCAGCCATACCTGCTTTCAGGTGCTGGCCTACGAGCCCTATGTGGAGCTGTGCGAGCAGGTCGCCGCGCGGGTGCCGGGGGATTTTGCCAAGAAGACGCTGCTGGTCAGCACCGGCGCCGAGGCGGTGGAGAACGCGGTGAAGATCGCCCGCGCCGCCACCGGCCGCGCCGGGGTGATCGCCTTCACCGGTGGCTACCACGGGCGCACCATGATGACCCTGAGCCTGACCGGCAAGGTGGTGCCCTACGCCGCCGGCATGGGCCTGATGCCCGGCGGCGTGTTCCGCGCCCAGTATCCCTGCACGCTGCACGGGGTCAGTGAGGATGACGCCTTCGCCAGCATCGAGCGCATCTTCAAGAACGACGCCGAGCCCAGGGACATCGCCGCCATCGTCATCGAGCCGGTGCAGGGCGAGGGCGGCTTCTACGTCGCCTCCAAGGCTTTCATGCAGCGCCTGCGCGCCCTCTGTGACCAGCACGGCATTCTGCTGGTGGCCGACGAGGTGCAGACCGGCGCCGGGCGCACCGGCACCTTCTTCGCCATGGAGCAGATGGGCGTGGCCGCCGACCTGACCACCTTCGCCAAGTCCATCGCCGGCGGCTTCCCGGTGGCCGGGGTGTGCGGCAAGGCCGAGTACATGGATGCCATCGCCCCGGGCGGCCTGGGCGGCACCTATGCCGGCAGCCCGATCGCCTGCGCCGCGGCCGTGGCGGTGATGCAGGTGTTCGATGAGGAAAACCTGCTGGCGCGCTGCCAGGCGGTCGGCGCGCGCCTGGTCGAGGGCCTCGAGGCCATCGCCGCCCGGCACAAGTGCATCGGCGAGGTGCGCGGCCTCGGGGCCATGGTCGCGGTGGAGCTGTTCGAGGACGGCAACCTGCACAAGCCGGCCCCGGCGCTGGTCGGGCAGATCGTCGCCAAGGCCCGCGACAAGGGGCTGATCCTGCTGTCCTGCGGCACCTACGGCAATGTCCTGCGGGTGCTGGTACCGCTGACGGTGCCGGATGCGCAACTGGACAAGGGCCTGGCGATCATCGCCGAGTGCTTCGACGAACTGGCCTGAGCAGCCACGAAGAAAAAGACCCGCCGCGGCGGGTCTTTCTTGGCCTGACGGGCGCCGGCCTCAGCGATCGGAAGCGTCCATGGGCGACCGATACGCGGCATCGACTGGCACCGCATCGGCCAACTCGGCCAGCGGTTGCGGGCGGCCGATCAGATACCCCTGGGCATA
>JBFHKK010000440.1:0-2659 GCA_041595475.1 Pseudomonas sp.
GGCCTCGACATCCACCCCGGGCTGATCCAGGACATCGGCCAGCTGGTCGGCCTGCTCGCCGCCACAGCCCCAGAAGGCCAGCTCGCCCAGGTGAAAGAGCAAGGCGGCGATGAAGACTTCCTCCTGGTGCCGGGACATCACGTAGCCTGCGATGTTGCGCGCCTGGACCGCGGCGTGGAAAGAGCGCGCCAGCAATTCCTGCAACTGCTCGCGCGGCGCGCGGGCGAGCAGGCCGTCGATCAGGCTGACCGACAGGCTGATCAGGCGCACATTGTCGAAACCGATCAGCACTATCGCTCGGGAAATGGTGCGGATGGTTTCCTGCGAGGGGTTGTAGTAGGCGCTGTTGCCGACCCGCAGCACCTTGGACGTCAGCGAGGCATCGCGCATCAGGACCTCGGCCAACTGGCGCACCGAGGACGTGTCGGCCTCCGACAGTCGCTGCAGATCCTGCACCACCGCCGCCAAGGCGGGCAACTCGGCTTCGCTCAAACGTTCAATCCAGGACTGCAAGCCGTGGCAGGGTGTATCCAAGATCGAGGCCTCGCTATATATAAATGGTCCGATAGTAGCCGAGCTAGCCGCCCGCAGAGCCGCCGAGCATACCCTTTTTCCAGCGGATACAAGCTGTTACTGTACCGAACCAGATGCGTAAATGCCGCCACGGATCGGATAATTCACTTGATACGTCCACTGCTCCTGCTGATTCTCGGCCTGGCCCTAGGCGCGCCCGCTGGCGCCACACTGCGAGAGAGCCATGGCTATTCACAGTTCGGCGCACTCAAGTATCCCGCCAGCTTCAAGCACTTCGACTGGGTCAACCCGCAAGCCCCCAAGGGCGGCACTATCCGCGTCATGGCCCTGGGCTCCTTCGACACCCTAAACGCCTATACCCTCAAGGGCACTCACCCGATCTCCACGGCCAACTTCCTGCAGTACGGGGTCAGCGGGCTGAACGAGACCCTGATGGCGGGCACCGGCTCCTACGATCCGTCCGGCGACGAGCCGGCCTCGAGCTATGGTCTGATCGCCCGCTCGGTGGAGTTCAGCGAGGACCGCAGCTGGGTGGTGTTCAATCTGCGCCCCGAGGCACGCTTCCATGACGGCAAGGTCATCACCGCCTACGACGTGGCCTTCTCCTATCGCACCCTGCTCAAGGAAGGCCACCCGCAATTTCGCACCCATCTGCAGGAAGTGAAGCGGGTCGACATCCTCAACCGCCAACGCATTCGCTTCGTTTTCAAGCGCACCGGCAACCCGCTGCTGATTCTGCGCCTGGGCGAGTTGCCGGTGCTGCCGCAGCACTACTGGAAGGACCGCGACTTCAAGGCCACCACCTTCGAGCCCCCCCTGGGCAGCGGTCCCTATCGCATCACCCAGGTCAAACCCGGGCGCAGCCTGAGCTTCGAGCGCGTCAAGAACTGGTGGGGTGAAAAACTGCCGGTCAACCGCGGCAAGTACAACTTCGACCGGGTCGAGGTGGAGTTCTACCGCGACAACGATGTGGCCTTCGAGGCCTTCAAGGCCGGCGAGTTCGACTTCTATATCGAGCACCAGGCCAAGAACTGGGCCAATGGCTATCGATTCCCGGCCGTCGCCCGCGGCGAGGTGATCCGCGCCGAAATCCCCCATCAGATTCCCACCCAGACCCAGGCGCTGTTCATGAACAGCCGGCGCGACACCTTCGCCCAGCGCAAGGTGCGCGAAGCCCTAGGCCTGATGTTCGACTTCGAGTGGACCAATCGCACCCTGTTCCACAATGCCTATACGCGCGCGGCCAGTTACTACCCCAACAGCGAGTTCAGCGCCACGGACACGCCCCAGGGCGCCGAGTGGCTGCTGCTCTCCCCTTACCGCAAGCAGTTGCCGGCGCGCCTGTTCAACGAGCCCTTCCACATGCCGACCACCGATGGCCGCGGCATTCCCCGGGAGACCCTGCGCCGCGCCTTGGCCCTGCTCGCCGAGGCCGGCTGGAAACCCAAGGGCCAGCGCCTGGTTAATGCCAAGGGGCAGCCGCTGCGCTTCGAGATTCTGCTGGTCAATCCCAGCCTGGAACGCATCCTCCAGCCGTTCAGCCGCAATCTCGCCAGCCTGGGCATAGAGGCGAGCCTGCGCACCATCGATCGGGCCCAGTACAAGCAGCGGCTGGATCAATTCGACTTCGACATGATTCTGCTGACCCTGCCGCAGACCCTCACCCCCGGCCTCGAGCAATGGCTTTACTTTCATTCCAGCCAGGCGGATGTGAAAGGCGGCAAGAATTACTCCGGCGTGCGTCATCCGGTGGTCGATGTGCTGCTCGACAAACTGCTGTCGGCGCAGACCCGCGATCAGCAGGTCGCCGCCACCCGGGCGCTGGATCGGGTGTTGCTGTGGCAGCACTACACCATTCCCAACTGGTACATCGATTATCACCGGGTGGCCTACTGGAATCGCTTCGCCTTCGTCACCACCCCGCCCTATACCCTGGGGCTGCGCACCTGGTGGCTGAAATCCTCGGAGAACGCCCTATGACGACTCAGCTGCGCCCCCTGTTGCGACGCGGCACCGGTTTGCTGCTGTTGGTCCTGAGCGGCTGGACCCTGGCTGCGCCCCAGCATGCCCTGACCCTGTACGGCGAGCCCGCCAAGTACCCGCCAGGCTTTAGCCACTTCGACTA
>JBFHKK010000441.1:0-2640 GCA_041595475.1 Pseudomonas sp.
CATGATGGTCTTGCCCGCTTTCGGCGGGGCGACGATCAGGCCGCGCTGGCCCTTGCCAATCGGCGCGCAGAGGTCGATCACCCGGCCGGTGATGTCCTCGGTGGAGCCATTACCGGCCTCCATGGTCAGGCGCTTGTTGGCGAACAGCGGCGTCAGGTTCTCGAACAGGATCTTGTTCTTGGCGTTCTCGGGTCGGTCGTAGTTGATGGTGTCGACCTTGAGCAGCGCGAAGTAACGCTCGCCTTCTTTCGGCGGGCGGATCTTGCCGACTATGGTGTCGCCGGTGCGCAGGTTGAAGCGGCGGATCTGGCTGGGCGAGACGTAGATGTCGTCCGGGCCGGCCAGGTAGGAAGAGTCGGCGCTGCGCAGAAAGCCGAAACCGTCCTGCAGAATCTCCAGCACGCCGTCACCGGAGATCTCCTCGCCACTTTTTGCGTGTTTCTTCAGCAGCGCGAAAATCACATCCTGCTTGCGCGAACGGGCCATGTTCTCGATGCCCATCTGCTCGGCCATATCCAGCAGTTCGGTGATCGGCTTTTGCTTGAGTTCGGTCAGATTCATAGGAATGACGTAATCATTTGAGGGGGGAATAAGCTAGTTAGCTCGGGAGGCCGCGCCGCTGGCGGGGCGATAGCTCGCCTGCGTGTCTTGCGAATGTCTTCGAGAGGAATGCGTCGGCGACGGCTTGCAGGGGGCCACATAGGAAATGCAGCAGGCCCGAATGTACCACCGGCCGAACGGGGCCGTCCAGCCTGCAGCACGAAAAAGCCCCGCGCGCGGCGGGGCTTTTCGAAGCGACTCAGATATTGCTGTCGAGGAAGGCAGCCAGTTGCGACTTGGACAGGGCGCCGACCTTGGTCGCCTCGACATTGCCGTTCTTGAACAGCATCAGGGTGGGAATGCCGCGCACGCCGTACTTGGGCGGGGTGTCCTGATTCTCGTCGATGTTCAGCTTGCACACCTTGAGTTTGCCCTGGTAGGTCTGGGCGATCTCGTCGAGCACCGGGGCGATCATCTTGCAGGGGCCGCACCACTCAGCCCAGTAATCGACCAGCACCGGACCTTCGGCCTGGATGACCTCCTGGTCGAAGCTGGCATCGCTGACGTTGATGATCAATTCGCTCATGACAAGTCTCCGCGTTCGGAAGCAAAAAATTGAGGGCCATCATAGCTCGGCTTTGGTGACACCGGAAGGCGCGCACCATTGAGCCTGGCTATCGGTCGCCACGGCAAGTTCGCCGCCGGGTGCGCCAGCCAGCCGGTCTGCGGGCGCGACAGTATACGTTGGCTCCCCTGGGCTATCGTGGCAGGATGACAGCGTTTTGCATCGAGACTCCAGCCCCATGCCGCATACCCCTGACGAATCCTTTCCCCTGATCGCCGCCATCGACCTGGGCTCCAACAGCTTCCATATGGTCCTGGCCAAGGCCGATCATGGCGAGATTCGCATCCTCGAGCGCCTCGGCGACAAGGTGCAGCTGGCGGCCGGGATCGACGAACGCCGGCTGCTCAGCGAGGACGCCATGGAGCGCGGCCTGGCCTGCCTGCGTCGTTTCGCCCAGCTTACCAGCAGCCTGCCGGAGGGCGCGCTGCGCATCGTCGGCACCAATGCCCTGCGCGAGGCGCGCAACCGCGGCGAATTCATCCGCCGCGCCGAAGCCCTGCTCGGCCACCCGGTGGAAGTCATCTCCGGTCGCGAGGAGGCGCGCCTGATCTACCTCGGCGTGTCCCACAGCATCGCCGCCACGGCGGGCAAACGCCTGGTGGTGGATATCGGTGGCGGCAGCAGCGAATTCATCGTCGGCCTGCGTTTCGAGCCGCTGCTGCGCGAAAGCCTGCAGATGGGCTGCGTCAGCTACACGCAACGCTTCTTCAAGGACGGCAAGATCACCGCGGCCCGCTATGCCCAGGCCTACACCGCCGCGCGCCTGGAGCTGATGGGCATCGAACACGCCCTACGCCGCCATGGCTGGGAGCAGGCGGTCGGCGCCTCGGGCACCATCAAGGCGGTCGGCCTGGCGATTCAGGCCGCCGGCCTGGGCGGCGGCGAAATCAATCCCGAGGGTCTGGCCTGGCTCAAGCGCAGCCTCCTCAAGCTCGGCGAAGTGGACAAGCTCGATCTGGAAGGCATCAAGCCCGACCGCCGGGCGATCTTTCCCGCCGGCCTGGCGATTCTCGAGGCGATCTTCGATGCCTGCGAAATCCAGTGCATGAGCCATTCCGAAGGCGCCTTGCGCGAGGGCGTGCTCTACGACCTGCTCGGCCGCCACCAGCATGAGGACGTGCGCGAACGCACCCTGGGCGCGCTGATGGAGCGCTATCACGTCGATCTGGAACAGGCCGCGCGGGTGGAAAGCAAGGCGCTCGAAGCCCTCGAGCAGGTGGCCGACAGCTGGGAACTGGGCGACGACTGGCACCGCGAACTGCTGAGCTGGGCGGCGCGAGTGCATGAGGTGGGCCTGGACATCGCCCACTACCACTACCACAAGCATGGCGCCTATCTGGTCGAGCATTCCGATCTGCCGGGCTTCTCGCGTCTCGACCAGCAGATGCTGGCGCTGCTGGTCCGCGGCCACAGACGCAACATCCCCAAGGACAAGTTCGCCGAGTTCGGCGCCGAGGGCATCAAGCTGCTGCGCC
>JBFHKK010000442.1:0-2635 GCA_041595475.1 Pseudomonas sp.
AGGCCGTGGACAGCCTCCGACGCTACCGGGTGGATTACGTCTGGATCGGGCCGGCCGAACGCCACCGCTACCGCGTGAACCAGGGCTGGTTTGACCGCCAGCTGCCGCTGGCCTTCACCGATGGGCGAACCTGGGTGTATGCCGCCGGCGGGCTCAGGCTGCCGGCTGGCAGCGACTGATCGCGCCCTTGCCGATGCCCTCGAAGGCGCGGCATTCGATGCGCCGGCCGGGCCTGTCGGCGGCCACCTGCGCGACGGTATAGGCGCTGATGCTCTCCACCGTGGGTTCGGCCTCCAGCACCTGGACCCGTTCCTGCGGCAGCTCCAGTTCGAAGCGGCCCTGGCTGGCCTGATAGGCAAAGCCCAGGCGGCCGGCCGCCGCGGGGGCGAGGTCGGCCGCGGCGCCGATGTAGCGACCGGACAGGCGCTGCTGCCAGTGGCGCTCCAGTGCGGCGTCGCGCCGGCCGTCGATGTGCAGTTCCAGCCGTGCGCGGTGGCCATGGGCCATGCGCTGGCAATTGCCCTCATGCAGGCGCAGGCCGTGGCAGTAGCGGTAATGGCCCTGGTCATGCGCCGGACTGAGGTGCAGCTGCAGCTGGCTGATGTTCTCGGGCAGGCGGGGGAGCATCTGGCGCGACAGCAGCGCGGCGAGGCTGTTCCCCTCCGGCTGCTCCAGATCCAGCAGGGCGAAGGCCTGCTCGGGTGCCCGGTAACGCAGCGCCACCGGGCCGCCGATCTCCAGCTGGCGGTCCCGCCCATCGCTTTGCAGCTGCTCGGCCCAGCTGCGACCGAGCAGCAGGCGGTGGTCGACTTCATCGTCCAGGGCTCGCTTGAGCCGGCTGCGGATCTCGCCGAAGTCGCAGAGCATGCCGTCGCTGCCCAGCTCGCCGCCCAGTTCGGCGTCCACCCGCCAGGTTTCCCCGGTGAGCCCGGCGGCCGGGTCGATCCAGGCGCAATCCAGGTGGGTGAGGTCGGCGATGAACAGGCGGGTTTCGACGTGCATGGCCGCATTTTACGCCAGTCCCCCGTCGCCGCAGCAGCGATGGCGGGGGGCGGACTGCTAAAATGCGCCGCCCTTTCGATTCGAGTTGACCATGAGCGTTGTGACCCGCTTTCCGCCCAGCCCGACCGGCTATCTGCATGTGGGTGGCGCCCGTACCGCGCTGTTCAACTGGCTGTATGCCCGGCAGCAGGGCGGCCGCATGATCCTGCGCATCGAGGACACCGACCGGGAGCGTTCCACCGAGGAATCGGTGCAGGCCATTTTCGATGGCATGAGCTGGCTGGGCCTGGATCATGACGAAGGGCCGTATTTCCAGACCCAGCGCTTCGACCGCTACAAGGAAGTCATCCAGCAGTTGCTGGACACCGGCGAGGCCTACCCCTGCTTCTGCAGCAAGGAGCGTCTGGATGCGGTGCGCGCCGCGCAGATGGAGAAGGGCGAGAAGCCCCGTTACGACGGTCATTGCCGCCAGCTGGAGACTTTCGACCCGGACGCCCCGGCGGTGATCCGCTTCCGCAATCCGGATGAGGGCGAGGTGGTCTGGCAGGATCTGATCAAGGGCGAGATTCGCATCGCCAACAGCGAGCTGGACGATCTGGTCATCGCCCGCAGCGACGGCAGCCCCACCTACAATCTGACCGTGGTGGTGGACGACATGGACATGGGGATCAGCCACGTGATCCGCGGCGATGACCATGTCAACAACACGCCGCGCCAGATCAATCTCCTGGCCGCGCTGGACGCCGATCTGCCGCTCTACGGCCACGTGCCGATGATCCTGGGCGAGGACGGCGCGCGCCTGTCCAAGCGCCATGGCGCGGTTTCGGTGATGGCCTATCGCGAGGAGGGCTTCCTGCCCGAGGCCATGCTCAACTACCTGGCGCGGCTGGGCTGGTCCCACGGCGACCAGGAGATCTTCTCGCGCGAGCAGATGATCGAGCTGTTCGATCTGGCCCGGGTGCAGAAGGCGCCGGCGCGCTTCGACCTGGACAAGCTCAAGTGGCTGAACCAGCACTACATCAAGGCCAGCGAACCGGCCGCCCTGGTGGACGAGTACCTGTGGCAGCTGCGGCGGCTGGCCGTGACGGTCGACACAGGTCCGGCCCCCGAGCGGGTCATCGCGGCCCACCAGGAGCGCTGCAAGACCCTCAAGGAACTGGCCGAAAGCACCCGCTTCTACTATCAGGCGCCCAGCGCCTATGCCGAGAAGGACGCGCAGAAGCACTTCAAGGCCCAGACCCCCGAGCTGCTGCAGGACCTGCTCACGCGCAGCCAGGCGCTGGAAGACTGGAGCGGGGCCGCCATGCATGCGGCGGTCGAGGCGGTGGCCCAGGCGCATGAGGTGGGCATGGGCAAGGTCGGCCAGCCGGTCCGGGTGGCGGTCTCCGGCGCCGGCAATACGCCCTCGCTGGATGTGACCCTGGACCTGCTGGGCCGCGAGCAGACCGAGGCCCGGCTGGCGGCGGCGATCACCTGGATGCGGGGGGCGGCGGCATGAAACTGCTCGCGTTGCTGCTGAGCCTGTGCCTGGCCAGCCCCGTGCTGGCCGCCGATCCGGTGAGCCTGAGCGGGAATTTCCGCCAGGGCGGCATGATCATCGGCCAGGCCCCGGCCGGCAGCGAGGTCAGCCTGG
>JBFHKK010000443.1:0-2631 GCA_041595475.1 Pseudomonas sp.
ACTCGATCAGTTGCAGGTGCCGGGTAATCCGCAGCAGTCGCCCCGCCATCAGAGATTGACGCGCGCCCGCTCGCGCGCCTGAGCGGCGCCCACCGGATCGCCCTGACGCTCGCGGGCCTGGGCAATCAGATTCCACAGACTGGCCTGCAGCGCCGGCCGCCCCCCCGCATAACTCAGGCCGCGCCGCGCAAATTGCTCGGCCTGGGCCGCATCGCCTTGCGCCAGGCGCACGACCGCCAGCCGATAGAGCACCTGGGGTTCGCGCGGGGCGATGCGCTGGGCGCGCTCGAGACTGGAAGCGGCGCCATTGAGGTCGCCACTGCTCTGCTGTTGCTGCGCGGTGGTCAACAAGGCCAGTACCGGCCCATCCAGCTGCTCATCGGCCGCCAAAGCGCCGGTCCCGGGGATACCGCTGGGCATGGACGGCGCCGGCATTCCGTAACCGGCGGAGCTCTGCGACTGACCGCCGATCGCGGCCGCATCGTAGGGCTGACTGCTTGCGCCGCCGATGGGCGCGCTGGGCGCGGGGAAGGTCTGAATAGGCGCCGAGCTGCCGGTCGCGCCCGGCACCATCACCACCACGCCGGAATCTTCCGGCAGTGCCTGGGGCGCGGGCTGGGCGCTCGCCGATCCGTAGTAGCCGGCGCCGCCCTGCTCTTGTTCGGCGGAAAGCGGCGCGCTGGCGTCGACCACCGGAATAGAGCCGCGCGGCACGGAGGCGCAGCCGCCCAGAAGCAAGGCGGTCGTCGCCGCGGGAATCCACCATCTAGTCACTGCGTACCCTCTCGTTTAGTCCAACCAGCCGCGCACCCAGTCCATCATCGAATCGACCGGCGCCTGGAAACCGCAGGCCGCGCCCGGCACCGGCTCACTGCCGCGAATATACGGCATCTGCACGGCTCCCGGACAATCGGCCGAAGATCCCTGCCCGGTGCGCGCGTCGACCCAGGCCTGCACCACGTTGTCCGGCAGCGGCATATCCAGCGGCAGCGGATCGGCCTTGCGCATGAAGTCGGTCCATACCTGCAGGGCCCCGCTGGCGCCGGTCAGCGGCGTCGGGCCATTGTCGTCGCGCCCGAGCCAGACCACGGCCAGCAGATCCTGACTGAAGCCGGCAAACCAGCTGTCGCGCGAATCGTTGCTGGTGCCGGTCTTGCCGGCCAGGTTCAGATTGGCCGGCAACTGGCTATAGACCGAGCGCCCGGTGCCCTCGCGCATGGTGCGCTGCATGGCATTCTGCAGCAGGTAGATGGCGCCGGCGTCGAAGCGCTGCTGGATCTGGTAGGGATAGCGCTTGAGCGGCTCGCCGTTGGCGGTCAGCACGCTGCGAATACCACGCAGCGGGGTATTGAAACCACCGTTGGCCAGGGTTTGGTACATGTCCGCGACCTCCATGGGGGTCAGCGCGCCGGCGCCGAGCAACATCGAGGGATACGCCGGCCACTTGCGTTCGACCCCCAGCCGCTCGAGGGTTTTGAGCACATTGGGCACGCCCAGTTCCAGGCCCAGCTTGGCGGTCGAGAGGTTGTAGGAGTGGGCCAGCCCCTGGTACAGGTAGATGGTCCCATGGGCCTGGCGATCGTAGTTCTGTGGACGCCAGACCTGACCGTCCTGGCCCTTGATGGAGAACGGCTGATCTTCCAGCAGGCTGGTCAGGGTGAACTGACTGGGACGCTCCAGCGCCGTCAGATAGACCGCCGGCTTGATCAGCGAGCCGATCGGCCGCAGCGCATCCAGGGCTCGGTTAAAACCGGCGAAGCGCGGCTGGCGACTGCCGATGAGCGCGAGTACTTCGCCATTCTCCGGATTGCTGACCACCATGCCGGCTTCCACCTGATCGACACCCTTGCGCCCGGAAAGACGCTTGAGCGAGTCGGCCAGGGCGTTCTCGGCCTTGATCTGAAGAATGGGGTCGAAGCTGGTGAAGACGCGCAGGCCTTCCTCGGTCAAGTCGGCCTCGCGATAGTCCTCGCGCAACTGCCGCTTGACCAGATCGAGGAAGGCCGGAAAAGAGCTGTCGGCCAGACTGCCGCGCGGGGCCACGCCCAGTGGCTTGCGCTTGGCGGCAGCCGACTGCTCGGCGGAGACCACGCCCTGTTCGGCGAGAATATCCAGCACCAGATTGCGCCGCTCCAGCGCGCGCTCGGGATGACGGCGCGGGTTGTAGTAGGTCGGACCCTTGACCATGCCCACCAGCAGCGCGACCTGATCGAGCGCCAGTTCGCCGATCGGCTGGCCGAAGAAATGCTGACTGGCCAGACCGAAGCCATGCACCGCGCGCTGGCCGTCCTGACCGAGGAAGACCTCGTTCAGATAGGCCTCGAGGATGTCGCGCTTGTCGTAGTGCAGCTCCAGCAGCACGGCCATCAACGCCTCGTTGGCCTTGCGCGTGAGGCTGCGCTCGTTGGTCAGGTAGAAGTTCTTCACCAGCTGCTGGGTCAGAGTGCTGCCGCCCTGGCGCACCTGCCCGGCGGTGGCATTGACCCAGATGGCCCGGGCGATGGATTTGGGCGACACCCCGAAGTGATTGAAGAATTCACGATCCTCGACCGCCACCAGGGTTTCGATCAGGTAGGGTGGCACCTGATCCAACTGGATCAGCAGCCGATCCTCCTGGTGCGCCGGATACAG
>JBFHKK010000444.1:0-2625 GCA_041595475.1 Pseudomonas sp.
AGGCCTGCATGTAGCGCTCGACGGAGACCGTCGCCTTGCCCGGCATGATCTGCTCGCGCAGCGCCGGCGTCAGCACTTCCAGGTGCATGCCCAGGGTGTCGATGCCGGCATCGAACATGCGTTGGTACCAGGCCTCGTCGTCGGGCGGCTCGCACTGGCCCTGGATGGGCAGCCCGGGCACTGCGGCCTTGATGGCGAAGGCGCTCTCGGCCAGCACCGCCGCGCCGCGGTCGTTGCCGGGCGGGGTGCCGGTGGTCATCACCATGTGCTGGATGCCGTCCAGCAGCACGGCGGCGCGCGCCACTTCGGCCAGCTGCTCGGGCGTCTTGTGCGCCACGGTACGGCCGGCCGCCAGGCTTTGGCCGATGCTGCAGAACTTGCAGGCCTTGCGCCGGCTTTCGTAGCGGATGCAGGTCTGCAGGATGGTGGTGGCCAGCACGTCGGCACCGTGCAGCGTGGCGATGTGCGAGTAAGGCACGCCGTCCATCGTTTGCAGCTTGTAGAAGCGCGGCGCGCGAGGGAATTCGATCTGTGCGATCGGGATGCGGTTCTTCAGCACGGCGCTGCGCCCGGCCGCATCGGGAGGGGCCAGCTCGTAGGGCGAGCGCTGCGCGGCGCCCGTGTGCACCGGCACCATGATGACGTGGCCGTCCACGCTGACGGCCTTGTGGTCGGAGGGGCCTGCGCCGCCCCGGCGGCTGGCCACGCCAGCGTCGCGCGCCGTCGTCGCGTCAGACAGCCGCAAGCCGTGGCTTTGCAGCTCCGTCATGAGTTGCCGGTTGGGCGGGGTCAGCGTTGACTGCGGCATTGCAAGGGTCATGGCGGTCGCTCCAGAAGGT
The DNA here is from genome assembly GCA_041595475.1 of Pseudomonas sp. Taxonomy (GTDB): domain Bacteria; phylum Pseudomonadota; class Gammaproteobacteria; order Pseudomonadales; family Pseudomonadaceae; genus Aquipseudomonas. Next base: position 840 of record JBFHKK010000444.1, read on the forward strand.
GGCGGTGCGGGCCGGCTGATCGTTGACCACCAGGCTCAGCAGTTCGGGGCGGGCGTAGTGGCCCACGGAATCCATCATGCGTTTGCGCTTGCTGACCAGCGCCATGTCCAGGTCGGCGATGACCAGGCCTTCGCCCTCGCGCAGGGGTTCGGCCAGCAGCACGCCTTCGGGCGAGACGATGGCGCTGCAGCAGCCGCCCCGCAGCGCCTTCTGCAGGCCGGTGTCAGGGGTGATACTGGCGATCTGTTCGTTGGTCAGCCAGCCGGTGGCGTTGACGACGAAGCAGCCGGCTTCCAGCGCGTGATGGCGGATGGTCACTTCCATCTGGTCGGCGAAGATCTGGCCGACCATCGAGCCCGGGAACTGCGCGCAGTGAATTTCTTCATGCTGCGTCATCAGCGCGTAGCGGGCCAGCGGGTTGTAGTGCTCCCAGCAGGCCAGCGCGCCGAGGCGGCCGACGGCGCTGTCCACTACCTTCAGGCCGGCGGCGTCGCCCTGGCCCCAGACCATGCGCTCGTGGTAAGTCGGGGTGATCTTGCGGCGCTTCAGCAACAGCGTGCCGTCGGCTTCGAACACGACCTGCGTGTTGTAGAGGCTGCCGTGGTCGCGCTCGTTCAGGCCCAGCACCACCACCATGCCGTGCGCCTGCGCTGCGGCCGCCACGGCATCGGTCAGCGGGCCGGGCACGGTGGGGCACAGGCTCATCAGCCGCAGGTGCTCGGGGCCTTGCTGCACTGGTGGCTTGACGAAGCTGAAGTAGGGGTAATACGGGACGAGGGTCTCGGGGAAGACGATGAGCTGCACGCCCTGTTTGGCAGCATCACTGATCGTCTGCAGCACCTTGGCCAGCGTGCCGTCGGCCGACGTCAGATCGGGGGCGATCTGTGCCGCTGCGGCGCGGACGACACGGCTGCTCATCTCAGAGCGTCCATGTGTCGAGGATGAACGCGCCGGCCTTGCGGTGCGTCAGCACGCAGTCCAGCACGTCCAGCGGGCTGATCGGCGTGATGCCTTCGATCAGGCTGGGCTCGCCGTGGCCGTACAGGGCCTGCAGCGCGAAGCGGCAGGCGTAGACCTTGCCGCCTTCGGCAATGAACTTCTTGATCTGGTTGTTGAAGTTCAGGTGGCCCGGGAAGGCCTCGTCGCCCAGCGTCGGAAAGCCACGCTGGATGCCCAGCGTGACGCCCGGGCCGTAGAGCAGGATGCTGGTCTCGAAACCCTTTCGTTGCAGGCGCGTGGCCTGCAGCAGGTTGACGAAGCCGATGCTGCCTTCGAAGGCCACGGTGTGGAAAGTGACCAGCGCCTTTTCGCCAGGCGCGGCCTTCACGTCCTCGAAGACCTTGTCTTCGTAGTCGACAAAATAGTCGCCCTTCTGGTGGGCGGGCTTGGTGACCTTGGGCATGTCGGAACTCCTGGTGCGGTGGATGGATGGGGCTGCGCGCCCCTTGTTCATTGCATCGGCCATGCCAGACCCGCGCCTGGCGTCCGCCCTGCGATGCGATCAAACTCCGATCAAGCACCATTCACGCCGGCTGCAGGCCCAAGGCTCATTCGCCCTGCACGGGCCCGGGCCGCAGCGATGACCACGTCGCCGGCACGGTGATGCACCATCACGACGCCCGCGCATGCGATCAAGGTCTCCGATCAATGGCGCGCCCTGCACCGACCCGGGGCGCGCAGCGCTCACCCACCCAGGAGGAGCAGGCGGGCACGGCGCATGCAATCAATGCCGCTATGCCGACCCTGCTTGCCCACTGGCGCCGCCGCCTCGAAGCCGGGCAGCAGC
>JBFHKK010000445.1:0-2619 GCA_041595475.1 Pseudomonas sp.
ACTGCAGGAGTACGCGGCCGTGCCGCGGCGCAAGCGTTCCGAGGGCAAGGCCACCTGGCCGGGGCGCAAGTAGATCTACCGGCGCTACGATGCCCAGGGCTTTTGCTGCGGCGATACCCTCACCCTGGAGGGCGACAAGCTCGCCGGCGAGGCCTTGCTGACGCCGGTGATGCGCCAGGGCCGCCGCCTGCAGCCCTCGCCGAGCCTGGAGCAGGTGCGCGGGCATGCCTGCGCGCAGCTTAAGCGCCTGCCGCCGGCGCTGCGCCGGTTGACTCAGGCGCCTGACTACCCGGTGGCGATCAGCCCGGCCTTGCGGGCGCTGGCCGCCGAAGCCGACCGCCGCGCGGAGCGAGGGGAGGCCGGCTAGATCAGCTCGACACCGGCCCGCCGCAGCGTGCTCAGCGCCTCGGCCAGCGAGTCGTCGACATCGAGTCCGCGGCAGGCCTCCAGCACCAGCGCTACCTCGAAGCCTTCCCGGCAGGCGTCCAGCGCGCTGTAGAGCACGCAGAAGTCGGTGGCCAGGCCGACCAGGCACAGGCGGCGCAGGCCGCGCTCACGCAGATAGCCGCACAGGCCGGTCGGGGTGTGGCGGTCGTTTTCGAAGAAGGCCGAGTAGGAGTCGATGGCAGGGTGGTAACCCTTGCGCAGGATCAACTCGGCATGGGGGATCGCCAGCTGCGGATGCAGGGCCGCGCCCTGGCTGCCCTGTACGCAGTGGTCGGGCCACAGGGTCTGCTCGCCGTAGGCCAATTGGGCAGTGTCGAACGGCTGCTTGCCCGGATGGCTGCTGGCGAAGCTCTGGTGCCCCTGTGGATGCCAGTCCTGGGTCAGCACCACATGGGCGAAGCGCTCGGCCAGGCGGTTGATCGGTTCCACCACCTGCTCGCCCTGGGGCACCGCCAGGGCGCCGCCGGCGCAGAAGTCGTTCTGCACGTCGATCACCAGCAGCAGATCCTCGGCAGCGGGATTCAGATGCGGCTTCATCGTCACTCCTCCGTCACGAGCAGGCCAAGGCAGTCGCCCGCTCCTGGACTAAGCATGGACCCGCAGTCGCCAGGCGATCATTGCGATCGATCAGTCGTGGGTCTTTGATGTACATCAAGGTGAGGCCGAGCGGGTCAGGCCATGGTCGAAGCAAGCCGCCGGACAGTGGTCGCGCAGCGTCATCGCCGTGCACGACCCGGTGTAACGCCGTCCCGTGGGCAGGAGGTGCCCCATGAGCCAATATCAACGCCTGCTGTTGGTTGCCGATCCCGGCCTCTATCACTCGCCGGCGCTGCAACGGGCCGCCGCCCTGGCCCAGGTCAGTGGCGCGGCCCTGCATATCGCCGCGTTCGTCGAGCCCTTCGCCAGCTTCCGCCTGCTCGACGCCCGGGCCCAGGAACAGAGCCGCGAACGTCAGCTGCAGGAATATCGCCAGTGGCTGGCCGACGAGGCCGGGTTGATGCGCAGCAAGGGCATCCAGGCGACCACCGAGGTGCTTTGGACCCACGCGCCGCTGGAGGAAATTCTCCTGCACGTTCAGGCGTTGCAGGCGGACCTGCTGATCAAGGACCTGCAACGCCAGCCCCTGCTCAAGCGCGCCTTCGCCACGCCGCTGGACTGGCAGCTGCTGCGCGACTGCCCGGCGCCGCTGCACCTGGTCGGCGAGGCGCTGCATCCGTTGCCGCAGCGGGTGCTCGCCGCCATCGATAGCGCGCCGCCAGAGGCCGAAGTCGGTGCCCTGAACAGGCGCATCATCCAGGCCGCCAGCGCCTTGGCCCTGCAGTGCGGGGCGCAGCTGCACCTGCTGCACAGCTGCGACCTGGCGGCGGCCTATCTGGCCAACCCGGTCAGCGTTAGCGGGGCCTGGAGCGGCGGCCTGGTCGAGCAACTGCGCGACGGCCAGCGAGCGGGCTTCGACACCCTGGCCGAGGAGTTTGGCGTCCCTGCCGAGCGCCGCCATTTCCTGCTGGGGCAGCCGATCTTGGCCATCAGCGATTTTGCCGTCGCCGAGCAGATCGACGTCATCGTCATGGGCCGGATCCAGCGCAAAGGCTTGAACAAGCTGATCGGCAGCACCAGTGAACACATCCTCTACCGCGGGCCGAGCAGCGTGCTGGCGGTGCGTTGAGACCGTTGGCCGCTGGCCGGCGATGCGCCGGGATACGACCGACAGCGGGCCCCCGAGCGATCGGGGACCCTGAGCGGCCGGCTGCGCGAGCGGCTCAGGCGCCCTTGATCGGGATGCGCTTGTCCGGATTGATCGCCTCGGGGCGCTTGGGCAGGGTGATGGTCAATACGCCCTGACGGAACTTGGCGTCGATCTTCTCGGCATCGACCCCCTTGGGCAGGTTGAAGATGCGCTCGAAGGCGCCGTAGTGACGCTCGGACAGGTAATAGTCCTTGGCCTTCTCCTCACTCTGGTCGCGTTTTTCGCCCTTGATCACCAGATTGCCATTGGACAGGCTGATCTCGATGTCCTTCTCGTCCATGCCCGGCAGTTCGGCGCTGATTTCGAAGCTCTTGCTCTTCTCGCTGATATCCACCGCCGGCATGCTCTGGCCGATCATCTCGCGGCGCCAGAAGGGCTCGACATCCAGGGCGCGGCGGCCGAACGGCGACGGCATGCCGAGGCCG
>JBFHKK010000446.1:0-2619 GCA_041595475.1 Pseudomonas sp.
GGCGGCATGACCTACCAGATGCCCATGGCCAGCGCCCAGGTCAAGTCCTGCCTGCTGCTGGCCGGCCTCTATGCGGCCAACGCCACCACCGTGATCGAGCCGGCACCCACTCGCGATCATACCGAGCGCATGCTGCGCGGCTTCGGTTATCCGGTCAGCGTCGAGGGCAATGCCGCGACCGTCGCCTCCGGGCACAAGCTCACGGCCACCCGCATCGAGGTGCCGGCGGATATTTCCTCGGCGGCCTTCTTCCTGGTCGCCGGCAGCATCGCCGAGAACTCGGAGCTGGTGCTCGAACATGTCGGCATCAACCCGACCCGTACCGGGGTCATCGACATCCTCAAGCTGATGGGCGCCGATATCACCCTGGAGAATCCGCGCGAGGTGGGCGGCGAACCGGTCGCCGACATTCGCGTGCGTTCGGCCCAGCTCAGCGGCATCGATATTCCGGAGGACCTGGTGCCCCTGGCCATCGATGAATTCCCGGTGCTCTTCGTCGCCGCCGCCTGCGCCTCCGGTCGCACCGTGCTGCGCGGCGCCGAGGAGCTGCGGGTCAAGGAGTCCGATCGCATCCAGGTCATGGCCGACGGCCTGCAGGCGCTGGGGGTCAAGGCCGAGCCGACGCCGGACGGCATCGTCATCGAGGGCGGCGCCATCGGCGGCGGCGAGGTCTACAGCCACGGCGATCATCGCATCGCCATGTCCTTCAGCATCGCTTCGCTGCGTGCCAGCGCGCCTATCCGCATCCACGACTGCGCCAATGTGGCGACCTCCTTCCCCAACTTCCTCGCGCTGGCGGCCCAGGCCGGCATTCGCGTGGCCGAGGAGGTCCAGTCATGAGGGAGCAGGCGCCGGTCATCACCATCGACGGCCCGAGCGGCTCGGGCAAGGGCACCATTGCCGGGCTCCTGGCCAAGCAGCTGGGCTGGAGCCTGCTCGACTCCGGCGCGCTTTATCGCCTGCTGGCCTTCGCCGCGCAGAATCATGGGGTCGATCTGACCAACGAAGAAGCCATGAAGCTGCTCGCCGCCCATCTGGATGTGCAGTTCGTCGCGGCCGACGACGGCCAGGGCCAGCGCATCATTCTCGAGGGCGAGGAGGTGACCGACGCCATTCGCAACGAGCAGATCGGCGCCGGGGCCTCGCTAGTGGCCTCCTTGCCGGCGGTGCGTGAGGCGCTGTTGCAGCGTCAGCGGGCGTTTCAGGAGATGCCGGGGCTGGTTGCCGATGGTCGCGACATGGGCACTGTGGTGTTTCCCGATGCGCCGCTGAAGGTGTTTCTCACCGCCAGCGCCGAGGAGCGCGCCAGGCGCCGTTACCTTCAGTTGAAGGCCAAGGGTGATGATGTTAATCTTGCGAGTCTGCTCGACGAGATTCGGGCGCGCGATGAGCGCGATACCCAGCGTGCGGTGGCGCCGCTGAAGCCGGCACTCGATGCCATTCAGCTGGATTCCACCGAACTCAGCATCGAGCAGGTGCTGGAAAGAATTCTGAGCGAGGTCGCCGATCGCGATCTCGCCGGATGACAGAGCCGCAGCCCAGGCTGCAAGGCTCGCCAAGGAGGCATGCGGGAGACCAGTCCTTATCTCGCAGGCCTCTTTCTACATAAACGAACCCACATTGTCTGGAATGTGGATCGGGCAGATTTCCTGCCCTTGATCAACAGGAATCAACATGAGCGAAAGCTTCGCAGAACTTTTTGAAGAAAGCCTGAAATCCCTCGACATGCAGCCGGGCGCCATCATCACTGGCACCGTGGTCGACATCGATGGTGACTGGGTCACCGTGCATGCCGGCCTGAAGTCCGAGGGCGTCATCCCGCTCGAGCAGTTCTTCAACGAACAAGGCGAGCTGACCATCAAGGTCGGTGACGAAGTCCACGTCGCGCTGGATGCGGTTGAAGATGGCTTCGGTGAAACCAAGCTGTCCCGCGAAAAAGCCAAGCGCGCCGAGTGCTGGATCGTTCTGGAAGCAGCTTTCGCCGCCGAGGAAGTGGTCAAGGGCGTTATCAACGGTAAGGTTAAGGGCGGCTTCACGGTCGACGTTAACGGCATCCGTGCGTTCCTGCCAGGTTCCTTGGTCGATGTACGTCCGGTGCGTGATACCACTCACCTGGAAGGCAAAGAGCTTGAGTTCAAGGTCATCAAGCTGGACCAGAAGCGCAACAACGTTGTCGTTTCCCGCCGCAGCGTGCTGGAAGCCGAGAACAGCGCCGAGCGCGAAGCTCTGCTGGAATCCCTGCAGGAAGGCCAGCAGGTCAAGGGTATCGTCAAGAACCTCACTGACTACGGCGCGTTCGTTGACTTGGGCGGCGTTGATGGTCTGCTGCACATCACCGACATGGCCTGGAAGCGCATCAAGCATCCGTCGGAAATCGTCAACGTTGGCGACGAGATCGACGTCAAGGTTCTCAAGTTCGACCGCGAGCGCAACCGCGTATCGCTGGGCCTGAAGCAGCTGGGCGAAGACCCATGGGTTGCCATCAAGGCTCGTTACCCGGAAAACACCCGCGTCATGGCCCGCGTCACCAACCTCACCGACTACGGCTGCTTCGCCGAGCTGGAAGAGGGCGTGGAAGGCCTGGTGCACGTCTCCGAGATGGACTGGACCAACAAGAAC
>JBFHKK010000447.1:0-2607 GCA_041595475.1 Pseudomonas sp.
GCCGCGGCAACCTGTTGGCCCAGCTGCAGCATCAGCCGAGCCTCTGGCAGCGGGTTCAGCAGGGCGGTTTGGTCGGCGCCCTGATCCTCGCCCTGGGCGTCCTCGGCCTGGCCCTGGCCCTGTGGCGCCTGGTCTACCTGACCGGCGTCGGTCGCCGGGTCGCTGCGCAGATCCGCGCCCTGAGCACGCCGCGCGCCGACAATCCGCTGGGGCGGGTGATAGGCGTGCTCGGGCCCAAGCCGCAGCTTTCCGATCTGGAGACCCTGGAGCTCAAGCTGGACGAGGCGATCCTGCAGGAGACCCCGCCGCTGGAGAAGGGCCAGGGCCTGCTCAAGTTGCTGGCCGCGGTGGCCCCGCTGCTCGGCCTGCTGGGCACAGTGACCGGCATGATCGTCACCTTCCAGGCCATCACCCAGAGCGGCGGCGGCGATGCCCGGCTGATGGCCGACGGCATCTCCCAGGCCCTGGTGACCACGGTGCTGGGCCTGGTAGTGGCGATTCCGCTGCTGTTCCTGCACAGCCTGCTGGCCAGTCGCAGCAAAGGCCTGATCCAGCTGCTCGAGCAGCAGAGCGCCGGGCTGATCGCCCTGCACCTGTCCGGGGCGCCGCGCCGTGACTGATCCCCAGGGGCTGTGGTTGCGCCTGCTCGACGGCGGCCACGGGCTGCTCGACCTGATGAGCGCCGGCGGTCTGGTGATGTGGGCCCTGGCCGGGCTCTGCGTGCTGTTCTGGACCCTGGTCTTCGAGCGCCTCTGGTACATGCGGCGGATCTTTCCGCGCTGGGTCGGCGAGCGTCGCTGGGCCTGGCAGCAGCTGCTGGCCGAGGAGTCCGGCGGCTGGCAGCGGGCGGTGCGCAGCGCCTGGCTGGCCCAGGCCCGCCAGCGCCTGGCCGGGCCGCTGCGCCTGGGCAAGACCCTGGTCGCGCTCTACCCGCTGCTGGGCCTGCTGGGCACCGTCTGCGGCATGATCGCGGTCTTCGATGTGCTCTCGGCGAGCGGCACCGGCAACCCGCGCGGCATGGCCGCGGGCGTCTGGCAGGCGACCCTGCCGACCCTGGCCGGGATGGTCCTGGCCATCAGCGGACTGTTCAGCCTGGCGCGCCTGGAACGCGACGCCCGCCGGGCCCTGGAGCGGCTGGCCGACCAGCTGCGTCACGACTGAGACTGAATCATCATGCGAATGCGCCGTCACCACCAGATCGACGAAGACACCGGCATCGACCTGACGCCCATGCTCGATGTGGTCTTCATCATGCTGATCTTCTTCATCGTCAGCAGCTCCTTCATCAAGGAGGCCGGCATCGAGGTGCAACGGCCCCAGGCGCAGAGCGCCCAGTCCCAGGACCAGGGCAACATCCTGATCGCGGTCACCGCCGACGGCCAGGTCTGGCTGGACAAGCAAAGGGTCGATGTACGCAGCGTGCGCGCCCATGTCGAGCGCCTGCGGGTCGAGCAACCGGAGGGCGCGGTGGTGGTCCAGGCCGACCAGGAGGCGCGCACCGGCCTGGTGGTTCAGGTGATGGATCAGGCGCGTCTGGCCGGCGTGCGCGACGTGGCCCTGGCCGCCAGCGTGGGGGCGCGCTGATGCGCCTGGCGCTGGCCTTTCTCGCGGCCTGCCTGATGGCCCTGGCGCTGTTCGTCCTGATGTTCTACCTGGTGGCGCCGCCGCGCAGCCAGGCGCCGGACGAGCCGCTGAGCCTGGCCCATTTCGTCCGCCTGGACGGCGAGTCCAGCCCGGCGGCGAGCCGTTCGCGCCAGCAGGCGCCGCAGCCGCCGCAGCCGCAGAGTCCGCAGCCGCCGCTGCCCAGCGCGCCTGCGGGCCCGGCGCCGAGCGCCAGCCTGCCGAGCCTGGAGCTGCCGCTGCCGAGCCTGGCCGGTCCGGTCAGCCTGGCCAGCGCCCCGGCGCCGAGTCTGGCCGGCCTCAGCGCCGCCGCCGACGCCCCCGCGGCTGCGCCGTCCAGTGAGTCCTCCGGTGCGCCCGGCGGAGCGGACAGCGAGGTGGTGCCGCTCAACGAGGTGCGTCCGGAATACCCGCACTATGCCCTGCAGCGCGGCATCCAGGGCCACGTCAAGCTGGCCTTCACCATCAACCGCGCCGGTGCGGTGGAGAACCTGCGGGTGCTCGAGGCCAGCCCGGCCAACGTCTTCGAGCGCGAGGCGCGCCGCGCCGCGCTGCGCTGGCGCTTCGCCCCGCGCACCGAGAATGGCCAGGCGGTGGCCCGCGAGGCCGTCAAGACCCTGTACTTCCGTCTGCAGGGAGGTGCTTGAGATGGTCCGCCTGTTGCTGATCCTGCTGCTCTGCGCGGCAGCCGCCGCACAGGCCGCCCAGTCGGTCGAGCCCGCCGTGTTCAAGGCCCTGGATGCGGCCCAGCGCGCCCAGCGGCAGGGCGATCATGGCGCGGCTCGGCGTGCCCTTGACAGTGTCTCGGGCCAGCCCGGCAGCCTGGAGCAGGCGCTGCTCTGGCGCAGCCGCGGCTACCTGGCCTGGGCCGAGGGGCGCCACGCCGAAGCCATCGACTGGCTGGACAAGGCCCTGGCCAGCGGCCGTCTTCAGGCCGAAGTGGCGACAGCCGAGCGGCTCAACCTGGCCCGCTTGTGCCTGCAGGCA
>JBFHKK010000448.1:0-2606 GCA_041595475.1 Pseudomonas sp.
GAGGGCAGGCAACGCCGGGTCGTTCCTAGGCCAGGCGTGGGTGGTTCAGGGCAGCAACGCGCGGTAGTCCTCGACCGCGACGAACTCTTCGGTGTCCTTGGGGCCCTGGCGGCTGTCCGGTTGGCGCACCGCCAGCAGGTGGCGGATGCCGAAGCGGCGGGCGCTGCGCAGCACCGGCAGGCTGTCGTCGATGAACAGGCTGCGCGCCGGGTCGAAGGCCAGGTCCTGGCTCAAGGCGAACCAGAACTGCTGATCTTCCTTGGGAAAGCCGTAGTCGTGGGAGCTGATCAGGCGCTCGAAGTAGGGCGCCAGTTCGATGCGCTCGAGCTTGAGCGACAAGGAGTCGCGATGGGCATTGGTGATCAGCACCACGCGCTTGCCGGCCGCGCCCAGGGCCTGGAGAAAGGTGTCGGCATCCGGGCGCAGGGCGATCAGTTCGGCGACCTCGCGCTTGAGGTCGCGGATCGACAGCCTGAGCTCGCGGCTCCAGAAATCGGTGCAGTACCAGGTCAGCTGGCCGGCGTGCTGGCGAAACAGCGGCAGCAGCTCGGCGTCGGCCAGGGCGCGGCTGATGCCATGGTGCTCGGCGTAGCGCCGGGGCAGATGCTCGAGCCAGAAATGGTTGTCGAAATGCAGGTCGAGCAGGGTGCCGTCCATGTCCAGCAGCACGGTGTCGATCTCGGTCCAGGGCAGTTGCGGCATGGCGGTGTCTTTCGTTGAGCGCGGCGCTTGTCGCGATTCGGCCGGCGCTGGTCGTCATCGCGCAATCTGGCCCGGGGCTAATGGAAAAAGCCGGGGTATGATAACCCGCCCGGTCACGCCAAGGAGCCGCTCGATGCGTCAGAAGCCCACAGTCCTCGCCCGCGAGATAGTCGCCAGCAGCCGCCTGTTTCGCGTCGAGGAGCTGCAGCTGCGTTTCGCCAACGGCGTGGAGCGTACCTACGAGCGCCTGGTGGGCAAGGGCAGTGGCTACGGGGCGGTGATGATAGTGGCCATGGCCGATGCCGAGCACGCCTTGCTGGTGGAGGAATACTGCGGCGGCACCGAGACTTACGAGCTGTCGCTGCCCAAGGGGTTGGTCGAGCCGGGCGAAGACGTGCTGGCGGCGGCCAACCGCGAGCTCAAGGAGGAGGCCGGCTTCGGCGCCCGCCAGCTCGAGCGGCTGGCGGAGCTGAGCCTGTCGCCCGGCTACATGAGTCAGAAGATCCAGGTGGTGCTGGCCCGCGACCTCTTTCCGGAGAGCCTGCCCGGTGACGAGCCGGAACCCTTGCGGGTCGATAGGGTCAATCTGCGCGAGCTGGCGACCCTGACCCAGCATCCGCAGTTCAGCGAAGGCCGCGCTCTGGCCGCTCTGTACCTGGCGCGCGACCTGCTCATTCAGCGTGGAGACTTCGTCTTATGAGCCATCCCCTGTTGCCGGGCGTGATCGATCTGGTGCGCGCCGCCGGCGCCGCCATACTGCCGCACTGGCGGGCGAACGTGGCGGTGACCGAGAAGGCCGATGCCTCGCCGGTGACCGCCGCCGACATGGCCGCCCATCATCTGCTCGACCGTGGCCTGCGCGCCCTCGATCTGAGCATCCCGGTGCTGTCCGAAGAGGCGGCCGACATTCCCCTGAGCGAGCGCGGCGGCTGGAGCCGCTGGTGGCTGGTCGATCCGCTGGACGGCACCAAGGAATTCATCGCAGGCAGCGAGGAGTTCACCGTCAACGTCGCCCTGATCGAGGCCGGGCGGGTGGTCTTCGGCGTGGTCGGGATTCCCGCCAGCGGTCGGCTCTACTACGGTGGCGCCGGTCTGGGCGCCTGGCGCCAGGACGCCACGGGCGGTGAACAGGCCATAGGCGTGCGTCTGGCGCCGGAGGAGGCCTTCACCGTGGTGGCCAGCCGTCGCCACTCGAGCCCGGCCCAGGAGCGGCTGCTCGAGGGCCTGAGCGAGCGCTTCGGCGACCTGCAACTGGCCAGTGTCGGCAGCTCATTGAAGTTCTGCCAGCTGGCCGAAGGCCGTGCCGACTGCTATCCGCGCCTGGCGCCGACCTCGCAGTGGGACACCGCCGCCGCCCAGGGCGTACTGGAAGGCGCCGGCGGCGAAGTGCTGACGCTCAAGGGCGAGACGCTCGATTACCAGGCCCGCGAGTCGCTGCTCAACCCCTACTTCCTGGCCCTGCCGGCCGCCGCGCCCTGGCGCGCCGAACTGATCCAGCTGGCCCGCGCCCTGGACTGAGCCAAGGACGCCTCAGTCGAGCATGTCGCGGTAGCGATCGTCCGGCTTGAAGCGCAGCGGCTGGGCGAAGCCCGGTATTTTCAGCTGATCGCGGCCCAGCTCGATGGCGGCGTCGTCGATCATGTCGTTGCCGAAGTTGTAGATGATCTGCAGATCGCCCAGCAGGGCCTGGCGGTCGTAGGCCTGGGCCGCGGCGCGGGTCTGCTCGCGGCGCGCGCGATAGGCCTCGAAGGCGGCCTGGCCATGGCGCTTGCGCAGCATGCGCTCGACCACGTGGGGCGCCAGCAGCACCGCGCTGGCGTTGTTGCCGCCGAAACCCTTGGAATTGATGAAGCACAGGTCCAGTGCCTGGGGCGGCAACTGGCGGTCGTGGGTGGCGATGCTCA
>JBFHKK010000449.1:0-2601 GCA_041595475.1 Pseudomonas sp.
CCGGCCAGTGCGGCGAGTGCGAGGCCTGGAACACCCTGGTGGAAACCGTCCTCGAGGCCAATGCCGTGACCCCCGGCGGGCGCACCGGCTGGGCCGGCGAGCAGGCCCAGGTCAAAACCCTGGCCGAGGTCAGCGTCGAGCAGGTGCCGCGTTTTTCCACCGCTTCCAATGAGCTGGATCGAGTGCTCGGCGGCGGTCTGGTGGAGGGCTCGGTGGTGCTGATCGGCGGCGACCCGGGCATCGGCAAGTCGACCATACTGCTGCAGACCCTGTGCAACATCGCCACGCGCTTCCCTGCGCTCTACGTCACCGGCGAGGAATCCCAGCAGCAGGTGGCCATGCGCGCGCGGCGCCTGGGCCTGCCGGAAGACCGGCTCAAGGTGATGACCGAGACCAATATCGAGAGCATCGTCGCCACCGCCCGCCAGGAAAAGCCACGGGTGATGGTGATCGACTCGATCCAGACCATCTTCACCGAGCAACTGCAATCGGCCCCCGGTGGCGTCGCCCAGGTGCGCGAGAGCGCCGCCTTGCTGGTGCGTTTCGCCAAGCAGAGCGGCACGGCGATCTTCCTGGTCGGCCACGTGACCAAGGAGGGCGCCCTGGCCGGGCCGCGGGTGCTCGAGCACAGGGTCGACACCGGGCTCTCTTTCGAGGGCGAGTCCGACGGTCGCCTGCGCCTGCTGCGGGCGGTGAAGAACCGCTTCGGCGCGATCAACGAGCTGGGCGTGTTCGGCATGACCGACAAGGGCCTCAAGGAAGTCACCAATCCCTCGGCGATCTTCCTCACCCGCAGCCAGGAGGCGGTGCCCGGCAGCGTGGTCATGGCCACCTGGGAAGGCACCCGGCCGATGTTGGTGGAGGTGCAGGCGCTGGTCGACACCAGCCACCTGGGCAATCCGCGCCGCGTGACCCTGGGCCTGGATCAGAACCGCCTGGCCATGCTGCTGGCGGTGCTGCACCGGCATGGCGGCATTCCCACCTACGACCAGGACGTGTTTCTCAACGTAGTCGGCGGGGTCAAGGTGCTGGAGACGGCCTCCGATCTGGCGCTGCTGGCGGCGGTCATGTCCAGCCTGCGCAGCCGGCCGCTGGCCGGCGACCTGCTGGTGTTCGGCGAGGTCGGCCTGTCCGGGGAGATTCGCCCGGTGCCCAGCGGTCAGGAACGTCTCAAGGAAGCCGCCAAGCACGGCTTCAAGCGCGCCATAGTGCCCAAGGGCAATGCGCCCAAGGAGGCTCCGGAGGGGCTGCAGGTGATAGCCGTGACGCGCCTGGAACAGGCCCTGGACGCGCTCTTCGAGTAGCGCGTCCAGGGTGGGGCAGTCGCTACTCGCCGTGTTCTTCGCCGAGCGCCGCCAGTTCGCGCTCCAGCAGCGTCTCGTCGCCGAGGTTGAGTTCGACCAGGCGGCGTAGGTGGCTGATGGATTCCAGGTCGATGTGCTGGCAACTGAAGCCGAGCAGCTCGCCCTGCTGGCGGGTCAGCAGCACTTCCATGCGCACGCGGATGTCAGCGCCCAGCTCGATGCGCGCCTCGAAGGCTTGCTCGGGGTCGCCGTCCCAGGCGGGCGGGCGCTTGACCAGCAAGCCCTTGAGGGACAGGTCGTGGAGTTCGACCGGCCAGCGCCGCTCGCCCTGGACGATCTCGGTGGGGGCATCGAAATCGATGCGGTGAAAGCGCCGACGCTCGTGGACTGTCTCACTCATGGGCTGGCTCCTGGATGGTTCCGCCCACTATAGCCAAGCCGCGCCCATCTGGCTGCCTCGGGCCACACTGAGGGCAGACAAAAAAGCCCGCCGAAGGGCGGGCTCCTGTACTGCGCCGAACTCAGCGGCCGTAGACCGGGAAGCGCGCGCAGAGCGCCTTGACCTGCTCGCGCACGCGGCCTTCGACGGCCTCGTCGCCGATGTTGCTCAGCACTTCGCAGATCCAGCCGGCCAGCTGGCGGCACTCGTCTTCCTGGAAGCCGCGGGTGGTCACCGCCGGGGTGCCGATACGCAGGCCCGAGGTGACGAAGGGCGAGCGCGGATCGTTCGGCACGCTGTTCTTGTTCACCGTGATGTAGGCGCGGCCGAGGGCGGCGTCGGCGTCCTTACCGGTGATGTCCTGCTTGATCAGCGACAGCAGGAACAGGTGGTTCTGGGTGCCGCCGGAGACCACCTCGAAGCCGTTCTCGATGAACACCCCGGCCATGGCCTGGGCGTTCTTCACCACCTGCTGCTGGTAAGCCTTGAACTCCGGCTGCAGGGCTTCCTTGAAGCACACCGCCTTGGCCGCGATCACGTGCTCCAGGGGGCCACCCTGGCCGCCGGGGAAGACCGCCGAGTTGAGCTTCTTCTCCAGCTCCTCGTTCTTGCGCGCGAGGATCAGGCCGCCACGCGGGCCGCGCAGGGTCTTGTGGGTGGTGGTGGTGACCACGTCGGCGTAGGGCAGCGGGTTGGGGTACAGGCCGGCGGCGACCAGGCCGGCGACGTGGGCCATGTCGACGAACAGCAGCGCACCGACCTTGTCGGCGATGGCGCGGAAGCGCGGGAAGTCCAGGGTCTTGGAGTAGGCGCTGAAGCCGGCGACGATCATCTTCGGCTTGTGCTCGACGGCCAGGC
>JBFHKK010000450.1:0-2581 GCA_041595475.1 Pseudomonas sp.
TCGCCGAGGGTGATCTCGCCGGCCAGGCGCTCGCCGGCGAGATCGGCCAGGGCCTGGCGATTGAAGCGCAGGATGTCGCGGACCATGCCGAGAAAACCGGGCGAGAGCAGGTTGCGGCGCTGGGCGAACAGGCTGTTGAGGCTGTGACCGTTGTATTCCAGGCCGCTGGCCGGGTCGTGCACCGAGAAACTCATCTCGGTCGGCTTGTAGCCGACGCCGAGGTGATCGAGCAGGCGGATGAAGTTCGGGTAGGTCCAGTCGTTGAAGACGATAAAGCCAGTATCGATGGCGTAGCTGCGCCCGCCGACTTCGACATCCACGGTATGGGTGTGGCCGCCGATCCAGTCGCCGGCCTCGAACAGGCTGATGTCGTGACGGCGCGCCAGCAGGTGGGCGCAGGTCAGGCCGGATATGCCGCTGCCGATGATGGCGATTCTCATGACTTGTCCTTGTGCGCGGATTGGCTACGGGAAAGGCGCCGGCCCAGGGCCAGGCGCAGGCGCCCGGGCAGGTGGGCGAGCAGCAGCAGGGCGGCGATGAAGGGCTTGGGGAAGGCGATCTCCAGGGGCCGCTGGTCCAGGCGCTCGACGATGTAGCGGGCGGCCTTGTCCACCGGCCAGCGCATGGGCATGGGGAAGTCGTTCTGCCGGGTCAGGGGGGTGTCGACGAAGCCCGGGCTGACCAGGGTGACAGCGATGCCCTCGGCGGCCAGGTCGATGCGCAGCGCCTCGAGCAGGTAGCGCAGGCCGGCCTTGGAGGCGCCATAGGCCTCGGCGCGCGGCAGGGCCAGGTAGGTCACCGAACTGCCGACGCCGACCAGCTGCGGGCGCTGGCCCCGGCGCAGCAGCGGCAGGGCCGCCTCTATGCAGTAGCCGGTGGCGATCAGGTTGACCCGCACCACCCGCTCGATCATCGCGCCCTCGAAGGCCTGGGCGTCGAGGTATTCGCAGGTGCCGGCGTTGAGGATGGCGCAATCCAGTGCGCCCCAGGTCTGAGCGATGCGCTCGCCGATGGCGCGCACCTGCGCCGGCTCGGCCAGATCGCCGGGCGCCAGCAGTACCTGCTGCGGGTAGCGATCGGCCAGGGCCTGCAGCGGAGCCGTGCTGCGCGCGCTCAGGGCCAGGCGCTGGCCTTGCTGCAGCAGGCGTTCGGCGAGGGCCGCGCCTATGCCGCTGCTGGCGCCGGTGAGCCAGATGCGTCGGGATGAATGCTTCATGCCAGCCTCCGTTTCAGCCAGCGAATCAACGCGCCGAGCAGCGGCAGCTGTTCGTAGAGCAGGGCGCCGGCATCGAAGTAGTCGCGGTGCTGCTGCACCTTGTCGGTCCAGCGCAGGTGGGAACAGCCCTCGACCCTGATCGGCTGGCCGCCGGCCAGGCGCGGGTGTCGATAGCTCATGGTCCAGCGCAGGTAGCCCTCGCCCTCGCCGACCTGGTCGTGGCCGTGGAAGTCGAAGCGCAGTTCCTCGACATTGGCGTAGAGCTCGGCGAAGTAGCGCCGCAGCTCGGCCAGGCCGCGCACCTGGTGCAGGGGGTCGCGGAACTGCACCTCGGCGCCGTAGAGCTCACCGAGGCGCTCGAGGTTGTCCTTGTTCAGGGCCGCGAACTGGCGGGCGAAATGTTGCAGAAACTCGCTCATCAGGCGCTCTCCATATCCTTGGACGGCAGGTTCTTGAAGGCGCTCAGGACGCGCTCGCGACTGCGCCCCAGATCGACGATCGGTGGCGGGTAGTCGGCGGCCGCGAACAGGTCGAGGTCGCGCGGCGGGTTGTGCACGGCCTTGTCGTCCAGGTCGGCCAGCTCCGGCAGCCAGTGGCGGATGAAACGGCCCGTGGGGTCGAACTTCTGCGACTGGCTGATGGGATTGACCAGGCGGAAGGAGGGCGCCGCATCGGTGCCGGTGGAGGCGCTCCACTGCCAGCCGCCATTGTTGGCGGCCAGATCGCCGTCGATCAGCTGGCGCATGAAGAAGCGCTCGCCCTGGCGCCAGTCGATCAGCAGGTTCTTGCTGAGGAACATGGCGACCAGCATGCGCAGGCGGTTGTGCATCCAGCCGGTGGCGCGCAGTTGACGCATGGCCGCGTCGATGATCGGGAAGCCGGTGCGGCCCTCCTGCCAGGCGGCCAGCTCGTCCGGCGCATCGCGCCAGGGCAGGGCCTCGGTTTCTGGGCGGAAGGCGCGGTGCCGGCAGACCTGCGGATAGCCGACCAGGATGTGCTTGTAGAACTCGCGCCAGAGCAGTTCGTTGATCCAGGTGACTACGCCCGGGTTGCCGCTGGCGAATTCGCCCTGATTGACCGCCAGCGCCGCGTGCAGGCACTGGCGTGGCGACAGCACCCCGGCGGCCAGGTAGGCCGACAGCTGGCTGGTGCCGGGCACGGCGGGAAAGTCGCGATCCTCCTGGTAGCGCTCGATGCGCGACTCGGCGAATTCGTTCAGGCGCCTGCCCGCCTCCGCCTCGCCGGCCGGCCAGAGCCTGCGCAGATCCTCGCCGGGGGTGGCGAAACCGGGCACGCTGGTGGGCACCTCGTCGGCCTGGATAGCCAGCGGCGCCTGGGCCTTGGGCCTGGCCAGGCGTGCCGGCA
>JBFHKK010000451.1:0-2572 GCA_041595475.1 Pseudomonas sp.
GTGGACGAGCCCAACAGCGAGCGCGGCGGCTGGAGCAGCGTCTATCGCCTGGAACTGGGCGAGGCGGCCTTCTATCTCAAGCGCCAGAGTAATCATCTGACCCGTAGCCTGCGGCATCCGGCAGGCGAGCCGACCTTCGCCCGCGAATTTCGCAATATCCAGCGCTACCGTCGGCTGCGCATACCAGCCCTGCAGGCGGCCTTCTTCGCCGCGCGCAAGCTGCCTGGCGAGCAGCGCGCGGTGCTGCTGACCCGGGCCCTGGATGGCTGGCAGGACCTGGACCACTGGCTGCAGGACTGGCGCACCCATGACCCGGCGCAACGCGAGGCCATCCTGCAGGCCTGCGGTGAGTTGGCCAGGCGCCTGCACGGGGCCGGGCAGATGCATGGCTGCTTCTACCCCAAGCACATCTTCCTGCAGCCGCAAGGCGAAGCCTTCGCCGCCCAGCTGATCGACCTGGAGAAGACTCGTCCGCTGCTGTTCGGCGTGCGGGACAGGGTCAAGGATCTGGAGCCCTTGCTGCGTCGGGCCGGTGTCTGGAGCGAGGTCGAGCAGCGTATCTTCGTGCGGGCCTATCTGGGGGGCGACGCGCATGTCGATGCATGGCTGCGTCGTCTCGGCGCCCGCCGCAGCGACAAGGCGGCGCGTCTGTGACCCTGGACCAATTGCGCGACGCCGGTCGTGCGCCGACCTTGCCGCTGCAACTCCAGTTGCCCGGTTGCGACGGCCTGACCCTGATCAGCCTGCTGCGGGTTCTGCCGGGGCAGCGTTATGTCGGACTGGCCGAGTGGCGCGGGCGCCGGGTGCTGGCCAAGCTGCTGGTCGGCGCCAAGGCCGCGCGGCATTTCGCCCGCGAGTTGGAGGGCGCGCGCCTGCTCGCCGACCAGGGATTGCCCACGCCCCAGTTGCTGGCCGAGGGATTGCGCGAAGGCGAGGGCGGCTGGCTGCTGTTCGAGTATGTCGAGGGCGCCGAGAGCCTCTGGGATGCCTGGCGCGCCGTGGAGAACCAGCCGCCGCTGGCGGCGCCTCAGCGCGTCGTGCTGGCCAGTGCGCTGGAGACGGTCGCGCGGATGCATGCCAGGGGGCTGTGGCAGGCCGACCTGCATCTGGACAACCTGCTGCGCCAGGGTGAGCGGCTGTGGATCATCGATGGCGGCGGCGTGCGGGTGGAAACGCCCGGCCAGCCGCTGTCGCGCGCCCGGGTGCTGGAAAACCTAGGCGTGCTGTTCGCCCAACTGCCGGTCGAGCTCGAGCCCTTTATCGAGGAGCTGCTGGTGCACTACCTGCTGGTCAATGGCGAGCATCCCCTGCCGCTGGAAAGCCTGCTGGAGGCGTCGGCCAAGGTTCGCCGCTGGCGGGTGCGCGACTACCTGCGCAAGTGCGCCCGGGATTGCAGTCTGTTCAGCGCCCGGATCGGCGCCTTCGGCCTGCGGGTGCTGCGTCGCGAGGCCGAGCCGGCCCTGCAGCCGCTGCTCGAGCAACTGGACCCCTACATCGACGCCGGCCATGTCTACAAGACCGGCGGCGCCGCGACTGTGGCCCGGGTCGAGCTGGACGGCCGGGCGCTGGTGGTCAAACGCTACAACATCAAGCACCTGGCCCACTGGCTCAAGCGCTTCTGGCGCCCCAGTCGCGCCTGGCACAGCTGGATCGCCGGCCATCGCCTGGCGATCCTCGGCATCGCCACCCCGCAGCCCCTGGCGGTGCTGGAGCGCCGCTGCTGCTGGCTGCGCGGCCGCGCCTACCTGGTTACCGAATATTGCGGCGGCCAGGATATAATCGCGCGCTTTCAGAACTGCCGGCAGAGTTCGCCGCCCGAGGCCGAACTGGCGGCGCTGGATCGGCTGTTCGCGGCCCTGCTGCGCGAGCGCATCAGCCATGGCGATCTCAAGGGACACAACCTGTTCTGGGACGAGCAGCGCCAGAGTTGGGCGCTGATCGACCTGGATGCCATGCGCCAGCACCGCAGCCAGGGCCGCTTCGCCAAGGCCTATGCCAAGGATCGCGCGCGCTTTTTGCGCAACTGGCCGGCCGACTCTGCCCTGCACCAGTTGCTGGAGCAACGCTTACCACCGGTGCCCGGCACCGGTTCAAAGGACTAACAAGAGGCTAGACCCTGTGGCACTGACGATTCTCGGCCTTTCCGGCGCCCTCAGCCATGACCCTTCCGCAGCCTTGTACATCGACGGCAAGCTGATCGCGGCGGTGGAGGAGGAGCGCTTCGTGCGCGACAAGCACGCGAAGAACCGCATGCCCTACGAGTCGGCCAAGTTCTGCCTGGAGCAGGCCGGGATCAAGCCGGCCGATGTCGACGTGGTGGCCATTCCCTTCGCCCCCATCAGCCTGTTCGGCAAGGCCCGCTGGCACTATGCCAAGCGCTACTGGTACGCGCCGGATCGTGCGCTGGATGCCCTGCTCATGGGCAACCGCCGCTACAAGCGCTACCGCAAGAAGATCGTCTGGTGCCTGGAGCAGCTGGGCTTCGATCCGAAGAAGATCAAGATCGAGCCGGTCGAGCACCACCTGGCCCACGCCGCCAGCGCCTACCACTGCTCGGGCTTCCAGGAGAAGA
>JBFHKK010000452.1:0-2567 GCA_041595475.1 Pseudomonas sp.
AGCGCCGGTGGCGCGGAACTGTTCGCCCTGATGGATGCCCTGGGCGACACCCTCGGCGCCCTGCCCTTCAGCGTGCTGATCGACCGCCAGGGCCGGATCGTCGAGCGCCACTGGGGCGAACTGGATCAGGCCACTCTGGATCACTGGCTGAACAGCCACCTGTAGCGCCGCAAGACCGGACGGATACCGCGCGCCGCCTGCCCGTAGCGGGCCGGATTTCACTGCCTGATTTCTGCGCCCCGGGCCGGGCCAGGGGACAATTCGCCCTGGCGGCGACAAAATGACTCAGCTCGCCGGAAAAATGCCTGCATCCGCATTAATTTTGCCGGCATCTCCCTGAAACTGTACAAGCCGGGCGCTTTGCGCCAGAATCCGGCCCATCACGCCAGAACAGGATATTGCGCGGTGGGCAAGCTGCTGCTCCTCAACGGTCCCAATCTCAATCGTCTCGGCAGCCGCGAGCCGGAAACCTACGGCCGCACCCGTCTGGCGGACATCGAGGATCGCCTGAGCGAACTGGCCCGCGAAAGCGGCCATCAGCTGGACTGCCTGCAGAGCAACAGCGAGGCCGAACTGATCGAGCGCATACACCGCGCCGCCGACGAGGGCTGCGCTTTCATCCTGTTCAATCCGGCCGCCTTCACCCATACCAGCGTGGCGCTGCGCGATGCCCTGCTCGCCGCCGCCATACCCTTCATCGAAATTCACCTGAGCAATGTGCACGCGCGCGAAGCCTTCCGCCGTCACTCGTATTTTTCCGACATCGCCCGCGGCGTGATCGGGGGTCTGGGCGTGCAGGGCTACGAGCTCGCCCTGAGCGCCGCCCTTCGCCTGCTGGAAGCCGAACAGGACAGCTGATGGACATCCGCAAAGTCAAGAAACTCATCGAGCTGGTGGAAAGCTCGGACGTGGCCGAAATCGAGATCCGTGCCGGCGAGGAGGCGATCCGCATCAGCCGCTTCAGCCAGCACGCCGCCCCGGTGATGGCCGCGCCGCCGACCGCGGCCGCCGCGCCCAGCCCGCCTGCCCGGCAGAGCGGCGCCAGCGACGTCGCGGCCGACGCACCCGCGAGCGGCCCCGACGAGGCCAATCTGGTGCGCTCGCCGATGGTCGGCACTTTCTATCGCTCGCCCTCGCCCAGCGCGCCCAGCTTCGTGGAGATCGGCCAGACCGTGTCGGCCGGCCAGACCCTGTGCATCATCGAGGCGATGAAGATGCTCAATCAGATCGAATCGCCGCGGTCCGGCACCGTGACCCAGATCCTGGTGGACAACGAACAATCGGTGGAATTCGACCAGCCGATGTTCGTCATCGAATAGCATGACGCCTCCCTTCGAAAAGGTCCTGATCGCGAATCGGGGCGAGATCGCACTGCGCATCCAGCGCGCCTGCCGCGAACTGGGCATTCGCACGGTGGCGGTGTATTCCAGCGCCGACCGCGAGCAGAAGCATGTGCTGCTGGCCGACGAGTCGGTCTGCATCGGCCCGCCGCCGGCCGGCAAGAGTTACCTGAACATGGCGGCGATCATCGCCGCCGCGGAAGTCACCGGGGCGAACGCGATCCATCCCGGCTACGGCTTCATGTCGGAGAACGCCGACTTTGCCGAAAGCTGCGAGCGCAGCGGCTTCGTGTTCATCGGCCCGCGGTCGGACACCATCCGCCTGATGGGGGACAAGACCTCGGCCATTGCCGCCATGCAGCAGGCCGGGGTGCCCTGTGTGCCGGGCTCCGACGGGGCCCTGCCCGACGATCCGGCGATCTGGCGCCAGACCGCCAAGCGCATCGGCTTTCCGGTGCTGGTCAAGGCCTCCGCCGGCGGCGGCGGTCGCGGCATGCACGTGATCCGCTCGGAAAATCAGGTCGAGCGCAGCGTCAGCCTGGCCAGGCAGGAGGCGGCCGCCGCCTTCGGCAATGACGCGGTGTTCATGGAGAAGTACCTGGAAACGCCGCGGCACATCGAGATCCAGGTGCTGGCCGACAAGCATGGCAATGCCATCCATCTGGGCGAACGCGACTGCTCGATGCAGCGACGCAACCAGAAGGTGATGGAAGAGGCGCCGGCGCCGGGGATCAGCGCCACCCAGCGGGCCGAGATCGGCGCGCTTTGCGTGCAGGCCTGCGAGGACATCGGCTACGTCGGCGCCGGCACCTTCGAGTTCCTGTTCGAGAAGGGCAAGTTCCACTTCATCGAGATGAACACCCGGATCCAGGTCGAACACCCGGTGACCGAGCTGATCACCGGCGTGGATCTGGTCAAGGAGCAGCTGCTGATCGCCTCCGGCGAACCGCTGCGCTACCGCCAGGACCAGATCGTGATCCGCGGCCACGCCCTGGAGTGCCGCATCAATGCCGAGGATGCCGCCCGCTTCACGCCATCGCCCGGCGAGGTGACCAAGTACCACATTCCCGGCGGCCCGGGCGTGCGGGTGGACTCCCACGTCTACCGGGGTTACCGGGTCCCGCCGCACTACGACTCCATGATCGGCAAGCTGATCACCCACGGCGAATCCCGCGCCTCGGCCATGGCGCGCATGCGCACCGCCCTGTCCGAGCTGGTCATTGAAGG
>JBFHKK010000453.1:0-2564 GCA_041595475.1 Pseudomonas sp.
CTCTTTCCCGTTATGGCTTCTTCACCGGCCGCTGCCAGCCTTCGATATTGCGCTGTCGCCCGCGCCCCAATGACAGCGTGTGCGCCGGGACGTCTTCGGTAATGGTCGAACCCGCGCCGGTGGTGCAACCGTCGCCGAGGTTGAGCGGTGCCACCAGCGAGCTGTTGGAGCCGATGAAGACATCCTCGCCCATGACGGTACGAAACTTGTTGGCGCCATCGTAGTTGCAGGTGATGGTGCCGGCGCCGATGTTGGTTCGTGCGCCAATCTCGGCGTCACCCAGATAGCTCAAATGACCGGCCTTGGCTCCTTCGGCCAGCACGGCATTCTTCAGCTCGACGAAATTGCCCACATGAGCCTTGGCGCCCAGCACGCTGCCGGGACGCAGGCGTGCGAACGGACCGCAATCGGCGCCTTCGCCCACCACTGCCCATTCAAGGTGGGAGTTCGCCTTGATGATCGCGCCGCGGCGCAGGGTGGAATCCTTGATCACGCAGTTGGGGCCAATCTGCACATCGTCTTCGATGACCACCTTGCCCTCGAGTACCACGTTGACGTCGATCAGCACGTCGCGGCCGACGCTGACCTCGCCGCGCACATCGAAGCGCGCCGGATCGCGCAGGGTCACGCCCCGGGCCATCAGCTGACGCGCGGCACGCTGCTGATAATGGCGCTCCAGTTCGGCCAGCTGGATGCGGTCGTTGGCGCCCTGCACCTCCATGGCGTCCAGCGGCTGCTCGGTGGCCACCACCAGGCCATCGGCCACCGCCATGGCGATGACATCGGTGAGGTAGTACTCGCCCTGGGCATTGCTGTTGGACAGGCGACCCAGCCAGTCGCCGAGACGCTTGGCCGGCACGGCAAGAATGCCGGTGTTGCCCTCGCAGATCTGCCGCTGCTCGGGGGTGGCGTCCTTGTGCTCGACGATGGCCTGCACCGCGCCGCTGGCGTCACGAACGATGCGGCCGTAGCCGGTCGGATCAACCAGATCGACGGTGAGCAGGGCCAGCTGATCGGCGCCGACCTTCTGCAGCAGGCGCTCCAGGGTGGCCTGCTCGATCAGCGGCACGTCGCCGTAGAGAATCAGCACGCGCTCGGCGCTCAAGGCCGGCAGCGCCTGGGCCACGGCGTGGCCGGTGCCGAGTTGCTCGCGCTGCAGAACGAAGTTCAGATCACCCGCCGCCAGGCGCTCACGCACCGTCTCGGCGCCATGGCCGATCACCACATGGATGCCCTGCGGATTCAACTGACGCGCGGTGTCGATGACGTGGCCGAGCATGGACTTGCCGGCGACCGGATGCAGGACTTTCGGCAAGGCGGAACGCATGCGGGTGCCTTGGCCGGCGGCGAGGATGACGATATCGAGAGACATGGGCAGGGCTGATCCAGGAAAGACGGACAAGAAAAAGGGTAGCCAAGGCTACCCTTTTACTGACGTGCGATGAAGCCTGGCGGAATCAGCTGCCGCCGAACTTCTTGCGCAGCTGCTGGACGGTGCGCAGCTGAGCTGCGGCCTCGGCCAGGCGTGCGGCGGCAGAGCCGTAGTCGAACTCGGCGCCCTGCTCATGCAGCGCCTTCTCGGCGGCCTTGACGGCTTCCAGGGCAGAGGCTTCATCCAGGTCGGCGGCGCGCTGCACGGTGTCGGCGAGTACCTTGACCATGTTCGGCTGCACTTCCAGGAAACCGCCGGAGATGTAGTACACCTCCTCTTCGCCACCCTGCTTGACCACGCGGATCGGCCCCGGCTTGAGGTCGGTGATCAGGGGCGCGTGACCCGGGGCGATGCCCAGATCACCCAGGTTGCCGTGCGCGATCACCATCTCCACCAGACCGGAGAAAATCTCTGCTTCTGCGCTGACGATATCG
Organism: Pseudomonas sp.; assembly: GCA_041595475.1. Taxonomy (GTDB): domain Bacteria; phylum Pseudomonadota; class Gammaproteobacteria; order Pseudomonadales; family Pseudomonadaceae; genus Aquipseudomonas. The sequence continues at coordinate 1,867 of JBFHKK010000453.1, forward strand.
CAATGGACTGTCATAGCCATACACTTGCCTCACGTGACAGCCCGAGGATAACAGCTTACCCGCGGGCTGACGCGCCCGTTGCCGGGCGCTGGGGTGATTACAGTTTCTTCGCTTTCTCGATGGCTTCTTCGATGCCGCCGACCATGTAGAACGCCTGCTCGGGCAGGTGGTCGTAGTCACCTTTCAGAATGCCGCTGAAGCCCGCGATGGTGTCCTTCAGGGAGACGTACTTGCCCGGGGAACCGGTGAAGACCTCGGCCACGAAGAACGGCTGCGACAGGAAGCGCTGGATCTTACGCGCGCGGGACACCAGCTGCTTGTCCTCTTCGGACAGCTCGTCCATACCGAGGATGGCGATGATGTCCTTCAGCTCCTTGTAGCGCTGCAGCACGTACTGGACGCCGCGGGCGGTGTCGTAGTGCTCCTGGCCGATCACGTTCGGGTCCAGCTGACGGCTGGTGGAGTCGAGCGGGTCGACCGCCGGGTAGATACCCAGGGAGGCGATGTCGCGCGACAGTACCACGGTGGCGTCGAGGTGGGCGAAGGTGGTCGCCGGGCTCGGGTCGGTGAGGTCGTCCGCAGGTACGTATACGGCCTGGATCGAGGTGATCGAACCAGTCTTAGTCGACGTAATACGCTCTTGAAGAACGCCCATCTCTTCGGCCAGGGTCGGCTGGTAACCTACTGCAGAAGGCATA
>JBFHKK010000454.1:0-2560 GCA_041595475.1 Pseudomonas sp.
GAAGCCTGGCCTCGCGCACCCAGCAATCGACCATGGAGATTCAGGCGATGATTGCCAGCCTGCAGGAGGGCGCGCGCCGTGCAGTGGCGGTGATGCAGCACAGCAGCCAGCAGGCGCGCCTGTCGGTCGAGCAGGCGGCGCTGGCCAACCAGGCTTTGCGCGACATCGGACTGCAGGTCAACGAGATCAATCAGATGAACGTGCAGATTGCCGCGGCGGTAGAGCAGCAGAGCGCCGTGAGCGAGGAGATCAGCTGCAACGTCACGCGCATCCGCGATGTATCCAGCGAGAACCTGCTGGCCGGCCAGCAAAGCCACCGCGCCGCCAGCGAGGTAGCTGGCCTGGCTGCCGGCCTGCACCTGCTGGCCGAGCAGTTCTGGTTGCGCCGCAGCGGCTGAGCGGCCTGGCGCGCACTAGGCGCATGCCCGGGCTGCCAGTATGCTGGCCGCCCCTCGTTGCTCAGTGCCTGGCCATGCTTGCCCCGCTGCCCGCCCTGGCGTCCTGGAAGGGGCGCCTGCTCAGTTTCATCCAGCGCCATCCGCGGCTGCTGGCGCTGGCCGGCTTCGTCTCCGGGCTGGCCAGCTTCCTGCTGGTCGAGCGGCGCCCCGAGCTGGCCCGGGTGCTGGCGCTGGTGATGCTCGCCAGCTGGCTCTGGCTGATGCTCGAGAACCTGCTGCGCGAGCGCCTGGCGCGCTGGTTCGGGCTGCAGTTGCCGCCGCCCGTGCTGCGCTTCGCCACCCAGCTGATCCATCAGGAAAGCCTGTTCTTCGTCCTGCCGTTCTTCTTCATCACCACCAGTTGGGACAGCGGCCAAGTGCTGTTCAGTGGCCTGCTGGCGGCCGCGGCGCTGGTTTCGATCATCGACCCTCTTTACTACCGCTGGCTGGCGGCGCGGCGCTGGCTGTACCTGACTTATCACAGCCTGACCCTGTTCGCCCTGTTGCTCACCGCGCTGCCGCTGATCCTCAAGCTCAACACGCCGCAGAGCTACCGCCTGGCCCTGGCGGCCGCCGTGCTGCTGTCGATCCCCAGCCTGCTCGGCAGCCTGCGCGGAAGTTTTGGCTGGCGCGGCCTGGGGCTGCTCGGCCTGTTGCTGGCCCTGGGCGCCGGCGGCTGGCTGGCGCGGGTCTGGGTGCCGCCGGCGACCCTGTGGCTGACCGAGGAGGCACTGAGCAGCGAATTCGACCGTTACCGCCGCGCGCCGGGTGCGCACATCGAGCAGATCGGCGTGGCCGAGCTGCGCAGTCGCGGCCTCTACGCCTATACCGCGATCAGCGCGCCGCGTGGGCTGAACGAGCGCATCTACCATGTCTGGCGTCACGAGGGTCGGGAGGTCGAGCGCATCGCCCTGTCGATCCACGGCGGCCGCCAGCAAGGGTATCGGGCCTGGAGCCACAAGCGTCGCTTCCCGGTCGAGGCGGCCGGGCGCTGGCAGGTGCAGGTGCTGACCGAGGCCGGGCAGTTGATCGGCGTGTTGCGCTTTCGCGTGCTGGAGCCGCCGCCTGGGCCAGGCCCAAGCACCCGGCTGGGGCGTAGCGCTCAGCCGAAGAACCAGTAGCACACCGCGACGGCGGCGATGATGCCGCTGAGGTCGGCCAGCAGCGCACAGCCCACCGCGTGACGCGCGCGCTGGATGCCCACCGCGCCGAAGTACACCGCCAGCACGTAGAAGGTGGTCTCGGTGCTGCCCTGCACAGTGGCGGCCACCAGGGCCGGGAAGCTGTCCACGCCGAAGTTCTGCATGGTCTCGATGAGCATGGCGCGCGCCCCGCTGCCCGAGAAGGGCTTCATCAGCGCGGTGGGCAGGGCGTCGATGAAGCGGGTGTCCCAGCCGATCGCCTGGACCAGCGCGCGCACCCCGTCGAGGCCCATGTCCAGGGCGCCGGAGGCCCGCAGCACGCCGATCGCGCAGAGCATCGCCACCAGATAGGGCAGCAGGCTCTTGGCCACGTCAAAGCCTTCCTTGGCGCCCTCGATGAAGTTCTCGTACACCGGCACCCGGCGCAGCGCCCCCACCAGCAGGAACAGCAGGATCAGGCCGAACAGGGTCAGGTTGCCGAGCAGCGAGGACAGCGCCGCCAGCGCCGTGGCGCTCATCCCGCCGAGCAGGGCCATGAAGCCGCCGAGCAGCAGTGCCCCGGGAATCAGGTAGGCCAGCACCACCGGGTCCCACAGGCGCAGGCGCTGGACCAGGGCCACGGCCAGCAGGCCGGCCAGGGTCGAGGCGCTGGTGGCCAGGAGGATCGGCAGGAACACCAGGGTCGGGTCCTCGGCGCCCTGCTGCACCCGGTACATAAAGATCGACACCGGCAGCAGGGTCAGGGACGAGGTATTGAGCACCAGAAAGAGGATTTGCGCATTGCTCGCCGCCGTGGGGATGGGGTTGAGCTCCTGCAGGGCGCGCATGGCCTTGAGGCCGATGGGGGTGGCCGCGTTATCCAGGCCCAGGCCATTGGCGGCAAAGTTCATGGTGATCAGACCGAGGGCCGGGTGGCCACGCGGCACCTCCGGCATCAGGCGGGCGAACAGCGGGCCCAGCAGGCGCCCGAGCAGGTTCACC
>JBFHKK010000455.1:0-2549 GCA_041595475.1 Pseudomonas sp.
CACGCCGCGAAAGTCGCGCAGGGCCTCGAAGGCCTCGCCGAAGCGCCGCGCCATCTCGCGGGCGCGGGCCTGGTCGCCATCGGCGAACAGCTTGAGATCGGCGCCGGCGCTGAAGAACTTGTGGCCCTGACCGGTGATCACCAGGGCGTAGATGTCATCGTCGCGGTTGAGATGCTCGAGCAGCTGCTTGAGGCCGATCAGCGACTCGCGATCCCAGGTGTTGGCCGGCGGATGATTGAGGGTGATCAGCGCGGTGTGGCCGTGCTTTTCCACGGTGATCTTGTGGGTCAGGTCGAACAGCCCGGGCTGGTAGGCTTCGATGGCGTGGCTCATGGAGGTCCTCATGCACTGGAAGAAGGGGCCGCTAGAGCAGGCGATCGAGCATGCCGCCCTGGGCCAGCAGGCGGCGGGCGATGATCACCCGCATGATCTCGTTGGTGCCCTCGAGTATCTGGTGCACGCGGCTGTCGCGCACCCAGCGCTCGAGCGGATAGTCGTTCAGGTAACCATAGCCGCCGTGCAGCTGCAGGGCCTGGTTGCACAGCTCGAAGCAGCGGTCGGTGGCGAAGCGCTTGGCCATGGCGCAGTAGAGACTGGCTTCGCCGTGCTGGTGGTCGAGCTTGTGCGCGGCCAGGCGGACCATCTGGCGGCTGGCGGTGAGGTCGGTGAGCATGTCGGCCAGCCTGAACTGCAGGGCCTGGAATTCGGCCAGCGCCTGGCCGAACTGCTTGCGCTCCTGCACATAGCGCAGCGACTGTTCCAGCGCCGCCTGGGCCGCGCCCAGCGAGCAGCTGGCGATGTTCAGGCGGCCGCCGTCCAGGCCCTGCATGGCATAGACGAAGCCCTGGCCTTCGGGGCCGATGCGGTTGCCGGCGGGCACGCGCACGCCCTCGAAGGTGATTGAACGGGTCGGCTGGGCGCGCCAGCCCATCTTCAGCTCGTTGCGCCCGTAACTGATGCCCTCGGCATGGGCCGGCACCAGGAAGCAGGAGATGCCCTTGGGGCCGTCTTCGCCGGTTCGCGCCATGACGATCAGCACATCGGTGCTGCCGGCGCCGGAGATGAAGCACTTGCTGCCATCGAGCAGATACTGATCGCCCTGGCGTTTGGCGCGCATGCGCAGATGGGCGGCATCGGAGCCGGCATCCGGTTCGGTCAGGCAGTAGGAGGCCAGCCGTTCGCCGCCGACCAGGCGCGGCAGCCACTGGCGCTTGAGGGCGTCGTCGGCGAAGCGGGCGAGCATCCAGGTGGCCATGTTGTGGATGGTCAGGTAGGCGGTGGTGGCCACGCAGCCGGCGGCCAGCTGCTCGAAGATCAGCGAAGCCGACAGGCGCGACAGGCCCAGACCGCCATCTTCCTCACCCAGGTACAGGGCCAGGTAGCCCTGGGCACCGGCGCGCTTGATCACCTCCAGCGGGAAATGGTGCTCGCGGTCCCAGTCGGCCGCGTGCGGCGCCAGTTCCTGGGCGGCGAAGGCGCGGGCGCTGTCGACCAGCAGGCGTTGTTCATCGCTCAATTCGAAGTTCACGGCCACTCCTTGGGCGAGTCGCCCGCTCGCGGATCAGGTCAGGTGTATGGTCAGGTTCGGCCCGCCGACCGGGCCCTCGTCGAACCAGCGGCTGGTCACCGTCTTGGTCTCGGTATAGAAGCGCACGGCCTGCTTGCCGTAGGCGTGCAGGTCGCCGTAGAAGGAGCCCTTCCAGCCGGTGAAGGAGAAGAACGGCAGGGGCACCGGGATGGCCACGTTGATGCCGACCTGGCCGACTTCCACGGCGTGCTGGTAGTGGCGGGCGGCGCCGCCGGAACGGGTGAACAGCGAGGTGCCGTTGCCGTAGGGGCTGGCGTTGACCAGCTCGATCGCCTGGTCCAGGGTGTCGACCTCCAGGCAGACCAGCACAGGGCCGAAGATCTCCTCGCGATAGATGGACATTTTCGGCGTCACGCCGCGGAACAGGGTCGGGCCCAGCCAGTTGCCGTCGGGGTAGCCGGGCACCTCGCACAGCGATCCGTCGAGCAGGCACTCGGCGCCTTCGGCCTTGCCCTCGGCGATCAGCCGCTGCACCCGCTGCTTGGCCTGCTGGCTGATCAGCGGGCCGAAGGCGGCCTGGGGATCGCGCCAGTGGCCGGGGCGCAGCGCCGCCATCTGCGCGCGCAATTCGTCGATCCACTGGCGCGACTCGCCGACGAAGACCGCCGCGCTGATGGCCATGCAGCGCTGGCCGGCGGCGCCGCAGCTGGAGCCGACCAGGTTGCTGAGCACCTGGTCCTTGTTGGCGTCGGGCAGTATCACCATGTGGTTCTTGGCCCCGGCGAAGGCCTGCACACGTTTCAAGTGGGCGGTGCCGGTGCGGTAGATGTGCTGGCCCACCGGCACCGAGCCGACGAAGGAAATGGCGCGGATGTCCGGATGGGTGAGCAGGGCGTCGACCTGCTCGCGGCCGCCGTGCAGCACCTGCAGTACGCCCTGGGGCGCGCCGGCCTCGATAAACAACTCCGCGAGCCTGTTCGGGGTCAGCGGGTCCTGTTCTGAGGGCTTGAGGATGAAGCTG
>JBFHKK010000456.1:0-2549 GCA_041595475.1 Pseudomonas sp.
CTGGCGCTGGCCTCCACCGGCCGCGACATCAAGTTCGACATGGGCCGGGTCGAGGGCTACCGCAACTTCTGCAACAAGATCTGGAACGCCGCCAACTTCGTCATCGAGAACACCGATGGCCAGGACACCGGCGTGCAGGGCGAGCCGGTGGAGCTGTCCGCGGTGGATCGCTGGATCATCTCGGCGCTGCAGCGCACCGAAACCGAGGTGACCCGCCAGCTCGATGCCTTCCGCTTCGACCTCGCCGCGCAGGCCCTCTACGAGTTCATCTGGGATGAGTACTGCGCCTGGTACCTGGAGCTGGTCAAGCCGGTGCTCTGGGACGAGAACGCGCCGATCGAGCGCCAGCGCGGCACCCGTCGCACCCTGGTGCGGGTGCTGGAAGTGGCGCTGCGCCTGGCCCATCCGTTCATGCCCTTCATCACCGAAGAGATCTGGCAACGGATCAAGGGCGCGGCTGGCGCCAGCGGCGAGACCATCATGCTGCAGCCCTGGCCGGTGGCCAATGAGAGCCGCCTCGACGCCGCCGCCGAAGGCGACATCGAGTGGGTCAAGCAGCTGATGCTCGGCGTGCGGCAGATCCGCGGCGAAATGAAGATCTCCATGGCCAAGCGCATCGACGTCATAGTCACCAACGCCAATAGCGAAGACCTGCGTCGCCTGGCCGACTTCGAGCCGCTGCTGGCCAAGCTGGCCAAGCTCGAATCGGTACGGGCGCTGGCCGCTGGCGAGGAGGCGCCGCTGGCGGCCACCGCCCTGGTCGGCGAGATGCAGGTGCTGGTGCCCATGGCCGGACTGATCGACAAGGACGCCGAACTGGCGCGCCTGGACAAGGAGATCGCCCGCCTCGATGGCGAGGTTCAGCGCGTCGGCGGCAAGCTGGCCAACCAGGGCTTCGTCGCCAAGGCCCCGGCCGAGGTGCTGGACAAGGAGCGGGCCAAGCTGGCCGAGGCCGAACAGGCCCTGGCCAAGCTGGCCGAGCAGCGCGCACGCATCGCCAGCCTGTAATGCCCGCAAGCGCCCGCCGTCGCCAGGCCGCGGGCGCTCGCTGGTACCCCGACGGCCCTCACGGCAGCGAGGCCGGGCGCGCGTTGGCCGTACAGAATCGAGCGAATTAACAACAACTACAGCAACGGGAACTCGTCATGTACGCACTCATGGCTTTGATATTCATACTCGGCTACCTCTGCATCGCCCTCGAGCACCCGCTGAAGATCGACAAGGCGGCCTCGGCCATCCTCACCGCGGTGGTCTGCTGGACGCTCCTGGTCATCGGCGCCGAAAGCATCACCCCGCTGATCGCCGCCGCCCTGGAGCACGGCAGCAGCGACAGCGCCCACTATGCCGTGAGCGAGTTGCGCCACCACCTCGGGGAAATTTCCGAGATCCTGTTCTTCCTCATGGGCGCCATGACCATAGTCGAGCTGATCGACGCCCACGAGGGCTTCAAGGTCATCACCGACCGCATCCGCACCACCAAGCGTGTGCACCTGCTGTGGCTGGTCGGCCTGATCACCTTCTTCCTCTCGGCCGCGCTGGATAACCTGGCCACCACCATCGTCATGATCTCGCTGCTGCGCAAGCTGATCGCCGACCAGCACGAACGCTGGTTCTACGCCGGCATCGTGGTGATCGCGGCCAACTCCGGCGGTGCCTGGTCGCCGATCGGCGACGTGACCACCACCATGCTCTGGATCGGCAACCAGATCACCGCCAGCGGCATCGTGGTCAAGCTGATAGTGCCGAGCCTGGTGTGCCTGCTGGTACCGCTGACCATCATGAGCTTCGTGCTCAAGGGCGATATCACTTCGCCCAAGCTCAAGGAGACCTTGGAAAGCCGCCGCGACCCGACCACCCCCTTCGAGCGCAACCTGGTGTTCTGCCTGGGCCTGGCCGCCCTGATCTTCGTGCCGGTGTTCAAGACCGTTACCGGCCTGCCGCCCTACATGGGCATCCTCTTCGGCCTGGGCGTGCTCTGGATCACCACCGAGATCCTGCACCGCAGCAAGAACGTCGAAGACAAGGACCCGCTCTCGGTGGTCGGCGTCCTGCGCCGGGTCGACGTGCCCAGCGTGCTGTTCTTCCTCGGCATCCTGCTGGCGGTGTCCAGCCTGTCCACCGCTGGCCACCTGATCGAAGTGGCCACCTATCTGAAGGACAGCCTGGGCAACATCTACAGCATCGCCATTTCCATCGGCCTGCTCTCGGCCGTGGTGGATAACGTGCCCATGGTGGCCGGTGCCATGAAGATGTACCCGCTGATCAGCCCGGAAGCCCTGGCCGCCGCCAGTGCCGAAGAGCTGCCCTGGCTGCGCAACTTCGTGGTCAACGGCAACTTCTGGGAAATGCTCGCCTACTGCGCCGGCACCGGCGGCAGCTGCCTGATAATCGGCTCGGCCGCCGGGGTGGCGGCCATGGGCATGGAGAAGATCAACTTCATCTGGTACCTCAAGTACATCACCGGCCTGGCCTTCGCCGGCTATATCGCCGGCGCCCTGACCTACATGGCCATCTTCGCGATCTAGCGCCAGTCGCGCGGGCGCCTCGTC
>JBFHKK010000457.1:0-2548 GCA_041595475.1 Pseudomonas sp.
CGGGCGGTCACCACATACTGCTTGTTGATTTCGTCGAGGAAGCTGTTTTTGGTCAGCAGCGTCAAGGTGGCGAAGTTACCAATCACCAAGGCTGTCACGGGTAGGGCCAGGTGCCAAAAGTAGTCGAGCAACTTGCCGCTAAAACTCAGCTCATCAAAGTTATTCGAGGTGAGCCCACGCAGGGGGAACCAGTCCCAGTAGCTGCCACCGGCGAACAGCACGATCAGCAGAATGGCGAAGAGGAAGGCCGGGATGGCATAGCCGACGATAATTGCCGAGCTGGTCCAGACGTCGAAGGCGCTGCCATGGCGGGTGGCTTTGGCAATACCCAGCGGGATCGACGCCAGGTACATGATCAGCGTGCTCCATAGGCCCAGCGAGATCGATACCGGCATCTTCTCGATGATCAGGTCGATCACCGCGGCGTCGCGGAAGAAACTCTCGCCGAAGTCCAGCCGGGCGTAGTTCTTGAGCATGATCCAGAAACGCTCGGGCGCCGGCTTGTCGAAGCCGTAGAGGCGTTCGATCTCGGCGATCAATTCCGGGTCCAGGCCCTGGGCGCCGCGGTAGTTGGAGCCGGCCACGGCGACCTCGGCGCCGCCGCCGGCGATGCGGCTGGTGGCGCCCTCGAAGCCTTCGAGCTTGGCGATCATCTGCTCGACCGGGCCGCCAGGGGCGGCCTGGATGATGATGAAGTTGATCAGCAGGATGCCCAGCAGGGTGGGAATGATCAGCAGCAGGCGGCGGAAGATATAGGCCAGCATCCTACTGCCCCGCGTCCGCTGCGGCGGCGTCGGCGCCGCTCGTCGGGCGCCGCCACCAGGTGTAGAGGCCGATGTCGTAGAGCGGGGTGACGGCTGGATGCTGCAGGCGGTTCCAGTAGGCCACGCGCCAGGTCTTGATGTGCCAGTTGGGGATCACGTAATGGCCCCAGAGCAGGGTCCGGTCCAGGGCGCGGGTATGCTCGATCAGGCTCTGTCGCGAGCCGGCGTTGATCAGGCCCTCGACCAGACGATCGATGGCCGGGCTCTTCAGGCCGATGTAGTTGCGGCTGCCGGCGCGGTCGGCGCTGCTCGAGTGCCAGTACTCGCGCTGCTCGTTGCCCGGCGAGTTGGATTGGCCGAAGCCACCGACGATCAGGTCGAAATCGCGCGAGCGCAGGCGATTGATGTACTGGGAGACGTCGACCCTGCGCAGCACCAGTTCGATGCCCAGGTCGGCCATGTTGCGCTTGAACGGCAGCAAGACGCGCTCGAACTCGGCCTGGGCCAGGAGGAACTCGATGCTGACCGGCTTGCCTTCGGCATCCAGCATGCGGTCGCCTTCGACCCGCCAGCCGGCCTGCTTGAGCAGCTGATAGGCCTGGCGCTGGTGCTCGCGGATGATGCCGCTGCCATCGGTCACCGGCACCTGGAATGGCTGCTCGAACACCTCGTCGGGAATCTGCCCGCGCAGCGGCTCGAGGATCTTCAGTTCGGCCGCGCTGGGCAGGCCGCTGGAGGCCAGCTCGGAATTGTCGAAATAGCTGCGGGTGCGGGTGTAGGCACCGTTGAACAGCTGGCGGTTGGTCCATTCGAAGTCGAACAACAGGCCCAGGGCCTCGCGCACCCGGCGATCGGCGAACAGCGGCCGGCGCGTGTTGAAGACGAAGCCCTGCATGCCGGCCGGGTTGTGGTTGTCGATCTCTTCCTTGACCAGTTCGCCGGCGGCCACTGCCGGGCTGTCGTAGGCCATGGCCCAGTTCTTCGCGCTGGATTCGAGCCAGTAGTCGAACTGACCGGCCTTGAGGGCTTCCAGGGCCACGGTGTTGTCGCGGTAGTAGTCGATGCGCACGCTGTCGAAGTTGTAGAAGCCGCGGCTGACCGGCAGATCATGGCCCCACCAGTCCTTGACCCGCTCGTACCGAATCGAGCGGCTGGCCTGTACCTCGGCGACGCGGTAGGGACCGCTGCCCAGCGGCGGCTCCAGATTGCCCTTCTCGAAATCGCGCTCGGCCCACCAGTGCTTGGGAAATACCGACAGTTGCCCGAGGATCAGCGGCAATTCGCGATTCTCGCCGTGCTTGAAGAGGAAGCGCACCGTGCGCGGCGCCTCGACCTCGACGCTGGCCACGTCGGCATAGTAGCCGCGGTACAGGGGCGCGCCCTTGCTCATCAGGGTCTCGAAACTGAACTTGACGTCCTCGGCGGTGACCGGCTGGCCGTCGTGAAAGCGCGCCTGCGGGCGCAGCCGGAAGCGCACCCAGGTGTTGTCCGGGGCCTTCTCGATGGTTTCGGCGAGCAAGCCATATTCGGTGAAGGGTTCGTCCAGCCCGTGGTGGGTCAGGGTGTCGTAGATCAGGCCGATGTCGTCGGCCGCCACGCCCTTGTTGATGAAGGGGTTGAGGCTGTCGAAGCTGCCGAAGCCGGCCTTGCGCAGGGTGCCGCCCTTGGGTGCGTCCGGGTTGACGTAGTCGAAGTGGCTAAAGCCTGGCGGGTACTTGGCGGGCTCGCCGTACAGGGTCAGGGCATGCTGGGGCGCAGCCAGGGTCCAGCCGCTCAGGACCAAC
>JBFHKK010000458.1:0-2523 GCA_041595475.1 Pseudomonas sp.
ACCTCGGCCAGAGCTGGCAGTGGGATGTTCGGCGGCAGCACCCGGTCGAGAATGCCGTCGCGGCGCATATAGGCGTGGGCCAGCACATAGTCGCCGATGGTCTGCGACTGACGCAGGCCGCCGCAGTGGCCGATCATCAGCCAGCAATGCGGGCGCAACACCGCCAGGTGGTCGGTGATGTTCTTGGCATTGGAGGGGCCGACGCCGATGTTGACCAGGGTGATGCCGTCGCCGTCGCCGGCCTGCAGGTGGTAGGCCGGCATCTGGTAGCGGTGCCAGACCACGGTCTCGATGATCGCCTGCATCTCCCCCTCGGCCATGCCGCGCTCGATCACCACGTTGCCCGGCAGCACCATGCGCTCGAAACGCGAATCACCCTGCAGCACGTCCAGGCCGTGGCGGATGAACTGGTCGACGTAGCGGTGGTAGTTGGTCAGCAGGATCCACGGCTGCACGTGGCGCCAGTCGCTGCCGGTGTAGTGCACCAGGCGGCGCAGGGAGAAGTCGACCCGCGCCGCGTCGAACAGCGCCAGCGGCAGCGGGTCGATGCTCTCCCAGTCGTAGAGGCCATCGGCGGTGCCGTCGGTGGCGGCCGACAGGTCGGTGCTGGGGAACACCCGCGCCAGCTCGGCGGCGGTCACCCCGGAGCCGGCCAGCTCGTCGCCCTGCTCGACCACGTAGGGATAGGGAATGTCCTGCTGGCTGACGCCCACCTCGACGCAGACGCTGAAGTCGCGCATCAGCGGGCCCAACTGTTCCAGCAGGTATTTGCGAAAGGCCGCCGGCTGGGTCACGGTGACGCTGTAGGTGCCCGGCACCTGCACCTTGGCGTAGGCGCGCACGCTGGCCGGCGCCTCGCCCTGGCCGCGGTAGGTCAGGCGCAGCTGTGGGTAGCGGAACTGCCGGCGGGCCTCGGCGTCGGGTTTGACGCGCTCCTTGAGGTAGCGCTTGAGCGCCTGGCTGAGGGCGCCGGTGGCCTGCTGGTGCAGCTCCGCCAGCCGATCCACCGCCTCCTGCGCGCTCTGCGCGACGACAAAACCTTGCATATCCATCAGCTACCCCCCCTATTCTGCTATCGCCCGGCATCACTGGCCGGCCTGCGCACGCCCATCTTCCCACAGCTGACGCCCGAACAAGCCACCATCGCTACGGACACCCGCCGCAACTACTAAGCTTTTTCCATGCTCCCTGCGCAGCCACCACGGAACAGGGCCATGATTCCACGCGCCGCCGATGTCACCGAAAGCCTCGCCGCCTCGCGCTTGGCGCTGAAGGGCGCGGCCTGGAAGGTGGTGCTGGGGTTCATCGGCCTCGGCCTGATATGGATCGCCAGCACCAACCTGCTGATCGAGCGCCTGGCCCTCGGCTCCTGGGCCTACTCGGCCCGGTCACTGGTCTTCGTCGGCCTCACCGCCGGCGCAATCTGGCTGTTCCTGCGCCCCTTGACCTACAAGGCAGTCAAGACCCAGAAACTGGTCGGTGATGCGGAAAAGGGCTACCGCGCCCTGTTCGAATCCCACCCTGCGCCGATGTGGCTGTTCGAGCGCGACAGTCGCCAGATCGTCCGCGCCAACGAGGCGGCCATCGAAGCCTATGGCTACAGCGAAGCGGAGTTCGCTCAGCGGGAGATCCTCGATCTCTACACGCCGAAAGAGCGCGAGCGCCTGCGGCACAAGGCGACCGAAGGCAAACTGGCGTGCGCGGACCTGAGCGGCGTACACCAGCACCAGGACCGCAACGGCCAGCCGCTTGACGTCGAGGTGATGTGCAACACCCTGCTGCTGTCCGAGCAACCCCACGGCCAGCTGATGGCGCGCAACATCAGCGTCAGCCTGCAGATCGAAAAACAGCTGCGGCGCAGCCTCGAGCAACTGGAGCTGGCCCAGCAGGTGGCCCGCCTCGGCTACTGGGAATACGACCCTCAGCAAGACCGCCTGGTCTGCTCGCTGGAAATCCAGGGCATCCTTGGCCTGGATCACAAGCTGAGCAAGAAGCAGTACATGAAATCCGTCCACCCCGAGGACCGCCGCGACCTGTTGCGCTCCCAGCGCAAGGCGATGAACGCGCCGCAGCCGCCGCATCGCTACCGCATCGTCCGCCCCGGTGGCGAGATTCGCCATATCGCCGAACGCACCCATCTGACGCGGGGGCTGGATGACAGCTCGACCCTTTTTCGGCGCCTGCATGGACATCACCGATCTGGAGCACGCCGAGCGCCTGCTGGCCGACCAGCAACGCCTCTATGAACGCATGCTGAGCAGCCTGCCCGATGGCGTGCTGGTGGTCAGCGACGAGCGCATCAGCTACGCCAACCCGGCCGCCAGAAAGATGCTCGGCGGGAGCGTCGAAAGCGACCTGGAAGGCCAGCCTTTCAGCCAGTTCATCGCACCGCTCGAGCGCCAGAAAGAGGAGGCGCGCCTGCAGAAACTCTATGCCGGCGCCCGCGACGAGCGGCCCTACCACCCGCAGCTGATGCTGCGCAGCGACGGCAGCCGCTTCGAGGCGGAGATCGCCGAGATGCTG
>JBFHKK010000459.1:0-2516 GCA_041595475.1 Pseudomonas sp.
ACCCACACCGAAGGCCTGGCGACGCGTGCGCCGGACCGGATCGTGGCTCTGGACAGCGGCGGCTTTCGCGCCCACAGCGCCACCGACCTGCGTGGCTACTTCCTGATCCTGGTCGGCATCGGCCTGGCGCTGGGCCTGGCCTGGCGGCGCTATCGCAAGGCCCGGCTCGCAGGCTAAAATGCGCCGTTTTGCCCCGACCTCCCCCGCATGAAAGACAGCATCCAGGCCCTGCTGGCCCAGGCCGCCGCCAGCCTGGGCATCAGTGTCCCTGACAGCGCCCGGCTGGAAGCCACCCGCGACAAAGCCCACGGCGACCTCGCCTCGAACCTCGCCCTGGTCTGCGCCAAGGCCCTGGGCCGCCCGCCGCGCGAGCTCGCCCAGGCCCTGATCGAGGCCCTGCCCGAGGATCCGGCGGTCGCCAGGGTGGAACTGGCCGGCCCCGGCTTCATCAATTTCTTCCTGGCCGGGGACCAGTACCATCAGCTGCTGCAGCGCATCGTCGGCGACGGCGAGGCCTATGGCCGCTCCGACCGCCATCAGGGCCAGCGCCTGCTGCTGGAATTCGTCTCCGCCAATCCCACCGGCCCGCTGCACGTCGGCCATGGTCGCGGCGCCGCCTATGGCGACTGCCTCGCCCGGCTGCTGCGCGCCGCCGGCTACGCCGTCACTTCCGAGTACTACGTCAATGACGCCGGCCGCCAGATGGACATCCTGGCGCTGTCGGTCTGGCTGCGCTATCTGGAACTCCAGGGCCAGGAGATCGCCTTCCCGTCGCGCGCCTACCAGGGTGACTACATCCGGGAATCCGCCACCCGCCTGGCCGACAAGGGGGATTTCGTCCGCCCGTTGGGGGTCGCCAGCGAGGCCCTGCCGCCGGACGACGAGGAACAGGGCGATGCGCGACTCGATGCCCTGATCGCCGCCGCCAAGGCAGCCCTGGGCGCGGCCGGCTTCAGCGCCGTGCTCGATCATGTGCTGGGCGAGCAGCAGGCCGGCATCGCCGCCGATCTCGCCGCCTTCCGGGTGCATTTCGATCACTGGGCCTCGGAACGCGCCGTGGTCGACAGCGGCGCGGTGCAGCGCGCGCTGGAACAGCTGAATGCCGGCGGCCATACCTACGAGAAGGATGGCGCCCTGTGGTTCGCCAGCAGCCGCTTCGGTGACGACAAGGACCGGGTGCTGCTCAGAGCCAATGGCGCGGCCACCTACTTCTGCAATGACATTGCCTACCATGTGGACAAGCTGGGGCGTGGCTTCGACCGGCTGATCGACGTCTGGGGCGCCGACCATCACGGCTACGTCAAGCGCATGAGCGCCGCGGTCGAGGCCCTGACCGGCCAGGCCGACAAGCTGGATGTGGAGCTGGTGCAGTTCGTCAGCCTGCTGCGCCAGGGGCAGAAAGTGTCCATGTCCACGCGGGCCGGCACCTACGAGACCCTGGAAGACCTGCGCAATGAAGTCGGCGTCGACGCGGCGCGCTACTTCTACGTGATGCGCTCGCACGACCAGCACCTGGAATTCGATCTCGCCCTGGCCACCGAAAAGAGCAATGACAATCCGGTGTTCTATGTGCAGTACGCCCACGCGCGCATCTGCAGCGTGTTCCGCCAGCTGGCCGAAAAGGAGCTGAGCTTCGATCCCGCCGCCGCCGCCGGCGCGCTGGATCGCCTGGACCAGGACGCGGAGCGCGAGCTGGCCAAGCTGCTGGCGCGCTACCCGGAGGCGGTGCTGGCGGCGGCCGCACAGCTGGCCCCGCAGATCATCGTCACCTACCTGCGCGAGCTGGCCGAGCAGTACCACCGCTACTACAACGGCTCGACCTTCCTGGTGGACGATGCGGCCCTGCGTGGCGCCCGTCTGTACCTCAATCTGGCGGTGCAGCAGGTCCTGCGCAATGGCCTGGACCTGCTCGGCGTTTCCGCGCCGCAAGAGATGTAATGGCGAAGGACTACGCGGCGCACAAGAACGGCAAGCGGCAGACCCACACCGGCGGCGGCGCCTTGCCCGGCTGGCTCTGGGCCCTGATCGGGCTCAGCCTGGGTCTGTGCATCGCCGCGCTGGCCTTCATCCTGCTGCGTCCGGTAGAAGACGCCGCGCCGCCACCGCGGACGGCGGCCCCGCAGGCCCAGAAACAGTCCCCTGACCTGCCCCCGGCCACCGAGCCGCGCTTCAAGTTCTACGACCTGCTGCCCAAATCGGAAGTCCAGCCCAGCGAGGAGCCTTACCGGCCCGAGCCGCAGAGCGAGGACCCCACCGCAACCAGCGCCCGTTATCTGATCCAGGCCGGCTCCTTCGCCCGCCGGGAGGATGCCGAACGGCGCCGGGCCAGCATCGCACTGATCGGCATCGAGTCCAGCATTCGCGAAGTGGACATCCCGGGCAAGGGCCTGCGCTACCGGATCCAGATCGGCCCGGCAATGGACCATCGCCAGGCCGAGAAGACCATGCGCCAGCTGGCCGACAACGACATCGATAGCTTCGCCACCCGCACCGGCGGCTGAACGGTTGGCGCGCCT
>JBFHKK010000460.1:0-2495 GCA_041595475.1 Pseudomonas sp.
CGAAGGTGAAGCGCAGGCGGTTGTCCAGGGAGCCGCCGTAGGGCGCGCCCAACTCGTTTGACAGGGGCGACCAGAACTGGTCCATCAGGTGGCCGTAGGCTTGCAGCTCGATGCCGTCCAGGCCGGCGGCCTGCATGCGCTCGGCGGCGTCGGCGTAGTCCTTGATGATGCGCTCGATATCCCAGTCTTCGATCTGCTTGGGAAAGGCGCGGTGGGCCGCCTCGCGGTTGTGCGAGGGCGAGACCACCGGCAGCCAGTCGCCCTTGTCCCAGCGGGTCCGGCGACCCAGGTGGGTCAGCTGAATCATCACCGCGGCACCGTGCTCGTGGCACTCGTCGGTGAGGTCCTTCATCCAGCCGACCACCTCGTCCTTGTAGGCGAGGATGTTGTTGAACACCGGCGGGCTGTCGCGGGACACCGCCGCCGAGCCGGCGGTCATGGTCAGGGCCACGCCGGCCTTGGCCCGCTCCACGTGGTAGGCACGGTAGAGCGCCTTGGGCATGCCGTCCTCGGGGTAGGCCGGCTCGTGGGAGGTGGTGATGATGCGGTTGCGCAGGCGCAGGTGCTTGAGTTGGAAGGGCTGGAGAAGCGGGTCGTTGGACATGGTCGGGGCTCCACGCAGAGGACGGTTCGATTCGCGACCGGCGAATCTATGTACAGCAGTGTCTATAACAATGACGTGTCTGTACATTTGCTCGATGGCAAATGTCGCTGTCGGCTATCGGTCTGTCGCTTTTTCTGGCTGATCTCTCAGCTTTCGAGTGGTTTGCGGCGAGGTCTTGGTCGTTGGCGCGTGTTCAGGCCTGTCGAGTTTACTTACGGCTCTGAACATTCTGCTTGTGCCCAGGCGCGGCTGGCGGCTAGCATCGGGACATGACCACGCCGAGCAAACCCCCCGAGAGCGGCTGGCGCGGCTCGGCCGACGCCTGGCTGCAGGCCGCCTACGACAGCCTGATCGAGTCCGGCGTCGAGGCCGTGCGCATCCAGCCGCTGGCCAAGAAACTCAAGCTCTCGCGCACCAGCTTCTACTGGTTCTACAAGGACCGCGACGAGTTGCTGGCGGCGCTGATCCAGCGCTGGCGGGCGCAGAACACCGGCAACCTGGTCAAACAGACCCAGGCCTATGCCGAAAGCATCGCCGAGGCCATTCTCAACGTGTTCGACTGCTGGCTGGAGCCGGCGCTGTTCGACTCCCAGCTGGAGTTCGCCATGCGCAGCTGGGCACTGCAGGAGCCGCGGCTGGCGGAGGAGGTCGAGGCAGCCGACAAGGCGCGCCTGGCGGCCCTGATCGCGCTGTTCGAGCGCTTCGGCTACGACGGCGTGAGCGCCGATGTGCGGGCCCGCTCAACTTACCTGACGCAGATCGGCTACATCAGCATGAATACCCGCGAGGACGTCTTGCTGCGCATGCAGCGCATCCCCGAGTACGTGACCATCTTCACCGGGCAGGCGCCCCAGGGTCGTGAACTGCAGCGCTTCTACGCCCGCCACGGCTACTCCATCGGCGAGCCGACCCTGGTGGCGCTCAACCCAAGCTGACCCACTTAAGGGGGCTCCATGTTCGCGCATCAGAAGATCGGCATCATCGGCGGAGGCGGCTGGCTGGGCCGCGCCATAGGCGGCGCCCTGCTGGCCAAGGGGGTGCTGGCGCCGGCCCAGCTGATCCTTTCCAGCCGCAGCGGCCGGGTCGAGGGCTTCGCCGCCTGGCCCCAGGTGCAAGCGACGGCGGACAATCGTGCGCTGGCCGCGCAGGCCGACATCATAGTGCTGTCGGTGCGCCCCGAGCAGTTCGCTCAGGTGCAGATCGAGGCGGCGGACAAGCTGGTGATCTCCTTTATGGCCGGGGTGTCGGTCGCCAGCCTGGTCGCGCGCACCGGCAGTACCCGGGTGGTCCGCGCCATGCCCAATGCCGCCGCGGAAATCGGCCAGTGCTACACGCCCTGGTTCGCCAGCCAGAGCGTGACTGACGACGACAAGGGCTTCATCCAGGCGATGTTCGACAGCTGCGGCAGCGGCGATGAGGTGGCCAGCGAGGCCGATCTGGACTACCTGACCGGGCTGGTTGGCTCAGGCGCGGCCTACCCGGCGCTGCTGGCCGAGGCCATGCTCGCCCATGCCCTGGCCCGGGGCCTCTCGCCGCAGGTGGCCGAGAACGCGGTGCGCGGGGTGGTGGTGGGGGCGAGCCAACTGCTCGGGCGCGGCGGCATGGCGCCGGCGCAGATGATCCGGGCCATGCTCGATTACCGCGGCACCACTGCCGCCGGCCTGCAGGCGATGCGCGACGCCGGCTTCGAGTCGGCAATCGCGGCCGGCCTGGAGGCGGCCGAAGCCGCCGCGCAGCGGATGCAGGGGCAATATGCGCCGGATGCCGGCTGAGCGCGCGGCGGCGCTTCTCTTATCAGCCGGCTACATGCCGTTGGCGAAGGCCGGATTGTTCATGTCGATGCTTGCGCGCACGAGTTTGAGGGCCTGGGCGTACTTGGCTAGGAGGTCCA
>JBFHKK010000461.1:0-2486 GCA_041595475.1 Pseudomonas sp.
ACGCTCCACTCGCGGCCGAGGAAATCCCGCACCAGTTCCGCGGCGGGGCGACTTGAGCCCGGCGCCAGCACGGAGTCGCGATAGCGCTGCGCGGTGGCGGCATCCCTGAGCCCTTTGGACTCGAACTGGCTGAACAGATCGGTGGCGATGGCCAGCGACCACTGGTAGGTGTAGTAGAAGGCGGAATAGCCATCCAGGTGCCCGAAATTGGCGTACTGGTGCACCTCCGGCAGACGCTCCAGCAGACCGAAGCGCTGCTCCATCTCGTCCCACATGGCCTTGAAGTCGACTTCCCCGGGCGGCCGGTTGTAGTAGTTCAGGGACACATTCGCGTAGGTCAGCTGGCGCAAGGTGCCCATGCCCAGGCCCACATTGCGGGCGGCGATCATCTTCTCGACCAGCGGTCGCGGAATCACCTGGCCTTTGCTGTTGTGCGCGAACTTGGCCAGGGTCTCGTAATCCCAGACCCACTCTTCCAGCATCTGCGAGGGCGCCTCGACGAAATCCCATTCCAGCTCGTGCATGGCGAGTTCCTGGAAGTCCGGCTGGGCCGAGAACAGCATGTGGATCAGGTGGCCGAATTCGTGCAGGAAGGTTTCCACCTGGCTGTGCTCCATCAGGCCGGTGTCGTGGCCACCGGCGGGGAAGTTGCACATCAGGGCGGCCACCGGCACACCCGCGCTGGTCGGCCCCAGGCGGATCGGGAAGGCCGCCGCATGGCTGAACTTGCCATCGCGGGGGTGCATGTCCAGATAGAAGCGACCGATCAGCTCGCCGTTCTGGTACAGGGCATGGGCGGTGACGCTGTCATGCCAGCGCGGGGCGTCCTTCCAGGGCCGCACCTCGACCGCGAAGAGGTCCTGGATCAGGGTGATGATGCCGTCGCGCACATTGTCATAGGCAAAGTACTGGCGCACTTCCTGGGAATTCAGCGCATAGGTGGTGCGGCGCAACCGCTCCTGCAGGTAGCCGCTGCTCCATTCCGGCACGCTCTGAGCCTGCGGCTGGATCTGCCGCAGGGTGGCCAGCAGCTCGCCGTATTCGGCCTGAGCCGCCGGACGGGCTGCCCGCTCCAGACGGTCCAGGAAGGCCTGGGCGCGGTCCGGGTCGCCCGCCATCTTGTTGGCCAGGGCGTAGTCGGCCCAGTTGGGGTAGCCGAGCAGGCCGGCGAATTCATGCCGCTTTTCCAGCAGGGCGCGCAGGATGGGCACGCTGTCCGGATAGCCCCGGTTGCGGAACATCTGCAGCACGTCCCGCCGCAGGCTGTCGCTGTGGGCGTAATTCAGGATGGGATAGACGTCAGGGTAGGCCGTGCTGATCTCCACCAGGCCCTGCGCATTGGGTTTGCGCGCCGCGATGTAGTCCGCTGGCAGGCCCTTGAGGGCGGCCGGCTTCACCAGCATGGTCTGGTGTGCCTCACGCAGCGCCTTGCCCCATTGCAGGCTGAGTTCGGTCAGCTCCGTGTTCAGGGCCTCGATGCGGGCCCGGGTGGCGGCATCCTTGTCCACCCCGCTGCGCCGGAACTCCTCCAGCACCTGCTCGAGCAGGAAGGCTTCGCGCGCGGACAGATCCTGCCGATCAATGCTCTGCAGCCGCTCGAACAGCGGGCGCGACAGCGAGATGCTGGCCTGCAGATCGGACATCTTCTGCTGGCAGGCATCCCCGGCCTCGCGCAGGGCAGGGTCCGGATGGGCCTCAGCCATGATGCTGCCCTCGCCGAAGCCGACCGCCAGCATCACCTGACGCATGGCATCGTAATCGGCCAGGTCGCCGCGGCCCGCGCGACCGCTGCGCGCGGCCAGTTCGTCGCGCATCTGCGCCACGCTGCGGTGGGCGCCGTCGCAGCGTTCGGCAAAAGCGTCGGCGCTGGCGGGCGCCAGGATCAGGCTGCGAGTCAGTTCGGCAGCAGACTCCGCGAATGCCGCGGCATCATTGGTCGGCTGCAGTGGCAGGCTGCTGCAGGCGCTCGCCAGAACGGCGCCCGCGAGGGCGATCAGTGAGACTGGGCGCATGATGATGGCTTCCCCCAAAAAGTCCTGAGCATGGCGAGCCGCCCTGGCCTTGTCCAGCCTGCGCGCTCACAAGTTTTTCATCTGCCGCCTGCTATCACGAAACACTGCTTCGCCAGATCCGACCCGTGACCGCAGCATCGACACCCGGCTTGTCGCCACCAGCAGGCGAGCAGGCCCAGGCCATAATGCTAAACTGTATGATTCGCCCGCGTAGAGTGTTTGCGCCCGGGCAAATCCCGCCATGGGCCGCCTCGGGCGGCCTTCCTGAAGGACTAGGAGAGTTCCCGTGACCACCACTTCCCGGCGCATGCCCGCGCTGCAGGGGCTGCTTTGGCTCCTCGCTACCCTGGCCAGCCCTCTGGCCCTGGCCACCAACCCGTCCGAGGGCAGCGTCAGCGCCGACAGCCCCGAGCTCAGCTTTGAGGCCGGCCCGCATCTGGTCTCCAACCCGGCCTACCCCGACACCGGCGTGTG
>JBFHKK010000462.1:0-2479 GCA_041595475.1 Pseudomonas sp.
CCGCGCCGGCGATGCCCTGGCAGTTCTCGACGAACAACGCGTGCGGCACGCCGTCGTTCTGCAGGCAATCCATGATCTCCACCTGCTGCCCGAGGACGGCGAAACGGCCCTCCATCAGACACGCCCGCTCTTGCGCGAGCGCCGGCGCGCTCGTTGCGGCAACCAAGGTCAGTGCGGACAGGACGCGAACATGCATGCTCATGTGAACCTCGTAATCATCGGCTGGTGAAGAGGGTGAAACAGGGCGGGCCTAGCCTGCCACGAGATTGAAGGCGCGCTGGCTGGGCGGAGAGGCGCCCGGCACGCTTGGCGCTGCAGGGCCGCCACTGAAGTGCTGGGGGCTGAACGCCGGAAGTGGGCGAGTCGTTGAATTGCTGTTGATCCGGTCAAGTCCGTTTACCAGGTTGCCACGCCAATCCTTTGCGCCCGACAGGTTCAGCGCAATCGTCCGAACCCGTGGATGTTCATTCGCTGTATACAGAAGCACAGCGGTTCGGTCGAGTGGCCAATGCCGGCCGCCGCCGACCGCGCACGCTTACCCTCAGGCAGATCCCGCTCTCAGCGCCGCTGCCAGGTTTCGAAGGTGTAAGCCGGCGTGTCGCCCACGGCCTCGTGCACTTCGGCGGCTTCGCGTCGCCACAGGCGCTGATCTAACTCGGGAAACCAGGCATCGCCCTCAGGCCTGAGCGCGACACGGGTCAGATAGAGGCGCTGCGCCAGCGGCAAGGCCTGCTCGTAGAGCTGCGCCCCGCCGATCAACATCAGCTCCTCGGCACCCTGCTCGCGTGCCCAGTCCTCGGCGCGTAACAAGGCTGTTTCCAATGCGGCAAAGACCTCGGCGCCCTGTAGCTGCAGCCCGGCTTGGCGACTGACCACCAGGTTGAGCCGGCCCGGCAGCGGGCGCCCGAGGGAGTCCCAGGTCTTGCGCCCCATGATGATCGGCTTGCCCAGGGTCAGGGCCTTGAAGTGCTTGAGATCGGCCGGCAGATGCCAGGGCAGCTGGTTGTCGCGGCCGATCACGCGGTTCTCGGCCAGAGCGGCGATCAGACACAGGGGCAAGCCCTTGCGCGCGGAACCCACCGTCATGGCCGCTTGCACACCACCCGGTTGCGCCCCTCTTCCTTGGCCAGGTAGAGGGCCACGTCGGCCACCCGCAGGGCGTCTTCCAGGCTCTGGTGCGGCTGCGGGGTCACGTAGGCCACGCCGATACTGAGGGTGACCACCGAGGCCGCCTCGGAATGGGCGTGGGCCAGGTTCAGGGCCTCGACCGCGGCGCGGATTTTCTCGGTGATCACCAGCAGCTGCTCCTCATCCAGGTTGTACCAGCAGCCGACGAACTCCTCGCCACCATAGCGAGCCGTGCAGTCCAGCGGCCGCCTGGCGTGGCTGCCGATCACCTTGGCGACCTTGCGCAGCGCCTCGTCGCCGGCGGCATGGCCGTAGTGGTCGTTGTAACGCTTGAAGAAATCCACATCCATCATCACCACGCCCAGGGCGCAGCCATCGCGCTGGGCCTGGCGCCAGCTGCGCTCGGCGCGCTCGGTGAAGGCGCGGCGATTGAGCAGACCGGTGAGGAAGTCCTTCTCCGCCAGGTCCTGCAGCAGGCCATTGGCGAGGAAGTTGATGCGTGTGCCGTACTCCTGCGAGTAACAGCCGACCGAGCCTATAACGTTGGCCAGGGCGAGGAACTGGGCATTGCTCAGCAGCAGGTCGCCAGGGATGCCGGCCATTACCTCGACTGCCACATAGGCGATGAAGGTCATCCAGCCACACAGGGCCGCGGTGGTGAAGCGCAGGCCGGTGAGGAAGTAGAAGAACATCGTCACCAGGATGATGCCCTCGTAGGGCAGCGGAAAGTCATGGTAGCGGGCAAGACCGATGATCCCGGCCACCGCCAGACCGCAGAGCAGCGCGACCACGCCGCCGATCATCTGCAGGTAATCGCGCAGCTCGCTGCGATAGGTGGCCAGCCAGGCCAGGGTCAATGCCGGCTGCATCACCCCCAGGCGCAGGCTGAGGATCTGCCAACGCAGCGGGTCCGGCAGGTTGACGGTATCCAGAAACACGAAAAAAAGCGCCATCAGCATGGCCACCAGCAGTGCCCCACGCTGGCGTTTGAGAAAGACGTTGACGTGATAGCGCTTGTAGGCCCCCTCCAGCTCCTCCTCGAAGGCCAGGCCGCGAAAGCCCAGGCGTTGCTGGCGCAGGTAGGGCGAGTCCTCGTTGACCCAATCCAGATGCGGTAACTTCAAGATGGCTCTCGCTTTATGCTTGTCATGGTGGTCGCCCTCGGGCCGGGCTGGGCGCATCAACTGCCTGGCGGACGACCAGGCCGGCGCAGTATACCCCTCGCCTCTGCCATGGCCCAGATACTGCGGTTATGCTCAGTTATCAAGCCAGCCCATGGAATGCCGCGTGAGTCCAGCCAAGCAATCGAGCCTAGAACGCCTGCAGCGCCTATGGCTGTGCGAAAGCCTGC
>JBFHKK010000463.1:0-2463 GCA_041595475.1 Pseudomonas sp.
AGCTCGACCGCGGTCTGCGGCAGCCGGTCGGCCAGCTGCAGGCGATAGTCGCGCAGCTGCACCTCGTCGAGCAGCACCTGCCAGGGCCTGGCCGGCGCGCCGCGCGGGCGCGGAGCTGGTGTGGTAGGTGCCGCTTCGCCTTCCTCAGGCGCCTGCGCCGCGGGCTGGCCGAGCAGCTGCAGCCAGTCGAGCCGTCCGTCGGCCTCGCGGGCGGCCCAGGCCTGCAACTGCTGGCTGCGCAGCGAGGCGATGTGCACGTGGCGCTTGCCGAGGTCGAGCTGGGCGCCGGCGATCTGCAGGCTGGCCAGCTCGACCAGCGGCCGTCCGTCCGGGGTCTGCAGGGCGAAGGGCGACAGGGTCGCCTGGCCATTGTCCAGGCGCAGTTGCAGTTCGCCGTTGAAGGCCAGTCGGTAATCGGTCGACAGGCTGGCCCGGCCCTCCTTCAGTGCCAGCGGCAGGGCCTCCTGCACGTAGGGCCAGACACTGAGCAGTTCGATCCCTTCGACCGCCAGCCGGCCGCTCGAACTCAGGGGGCTCAGGCTCAGCTGGCCCTGCCAGTCGATGCGCCCGCCACGGGGCGCGCTGGCGCTCAGGGCCATTTCGGCGTTGCTGTCGGGCTCGGTGCTGAAGTTGCGCAGCTGCAGCGCAAGGTCTTGATAGTCCAGCTCGATGGCCTGCCGCGGGCGGCGATCGCGAAAGCCGAGTGAGCCGCCAGTCAGGCTGATCTGGTCGATGCGCAGGGGAAAGAGTCCGCGCCTTTCCTGGTCGTCCGGGGTCGCTGCCGGCGCCGGCAGCTTGAACAGCCGGGCCAGGTTGAGCTGGCCGTCCTTGGCGAACTGGATGTCCAGGCTCGGTCGCTCCAGTTCCAGGCGCGACAGGTGCAGGGCGCCGCGCCAGAGGCTGTCGAGTTGCAGGTCAAGCGTCAGCCGGGCGAGGGTCAGGGGCGGACGCTCGCCGGCGCCAACGCGCAGGTCCCAGAGTCGCAGCTCGAGATTGAAGGGGTCGAACTGCAGGCGCGCCAGGCTGGCAGGCTCGCTGGCGTACTGGGCCAGTTGCTGGTTGGCGATGCGCAGGGCGACGCCCGGCAGGATCAAAAAACCCAGCAGGCTGTACAAGAAGGTGACGATCAGCAGGGCGCCTAGGGCGCGCTTGAATCCCTGTTGCATGAGGCAGCTTAGATCCTGAACAGAAGTGCCTAGCAGTATGGCACGGGCGCCTGGCCTGAAGATCGTCCGCGAGGCAGCGGGGCTGGGCGCGGAGTGGCTTCAGAAGCGCAGGATCAGGGTTTTCAGCGGCGCTTGGCCATCGGCCGAGGGAAAGTCCGGCGCCGGCGCCAGCACCTGGCAGTCGCGCACCGCACGGCCGAGCTTGTCGGCGCAGCGCAGCACCTGCTCGCGCCAGTCGCCCAGGGCGACCTTCGCCAGGTTGTTGCAGCAGACCAGCACGCCATGCTCGGCGGTGGCGAGGATCGCCGGCTTGAGCAGGCTCTGGTAATCGCGCAGCAGATCGACGGTGCCGAAGGCGCTCTTGGCCCAGGCCGGCGGGTCGAGGAACACCAGATCGAACGGGCGTGGTGCCAGGCGCGGGTAACTGGGCAACTTGTGCCCGCGGCGCTGGGCGATCGGCAAGCCGGCCAGCTGACGAATCGCCGGGAAATAATCCGACTGGAGAAACTGCATGGGCGCCAGCTGCGGGTTAAGCGCGGCATTCTCGCGGCCGACCGCCAGGTTGCCTTCGGCGAAATCCAGGTTGAGCACCTCGCGCGCGCCGCCGGCCGCGGCGGCGAGGCCGACGCCGCAGGTGTAGGCGAACAAATTGAGCACCGATTTGCCCCGGCTGTTGGCCTTGACCCAGCCGCGAGCATTGCGCAGATCGAGAAACAGCAGGGGATCCTGGCCGGGGTGACGGCCGCGCACCCGGTAGCGCAGGCCCCATTCGTGGCCGAGCTGATCCTCCAGGGCAGCGGGCTCGGCCTGGAACACCGGGTCGCGGCGATCGATTCGCGAGTTGCCTGCGCTGCGGTCGTTGTACACCAGCAGCAGGGGCTGCTCGAGGCTTGCGCGACACTGTTCGGCCAGTGCCAGCAACGGCTCGCGCTGCAGCGGCTGGTGGAAGCTTTGCACCAGCAGCAGCGGGCCGTAGCGGTCGATGGTCAGGCCGGCGGCGCCTTCCTGGCTGCCGTGAAACAGGCGATAGCAGTCGGTTTGTTGCTGGTGCAGTTGCCCGAGCAACGCTTGGCGCTGCTGGAGGGCGGCGCGCAGCGCCTGATCGAGAGTAGGCACGCGCGGCGACTCGGAGATCGTGACGATCGAGCCGAAGGGCGAGGTCGACCGGTTCTTCCCGACCGCGTCGACGCTCCACACCCGCCCCATCACGGGGAGCGTGTTCCGGTCGAGGTTCCGCGACAGGTCGCCCGAGATCGCGCGCCACGTCTCGGCGCGGTCGTCCGACTGGAAGAGGATC
>JBFHKK010000464.1:0-2451 GCA_041595475.1 Pseudomonas sp.
CACGGCGAGACCCCGGGCCTGGGTGGCGAGGTCGACAACCCCAAGTGGAAGGGCCAGTGGCCGGGCAAGCAGCTGTTCGACGAGAGCGGCAAGCTGGCCGTGGAAGTCGTCAAGGGCGGCGTCGATCCGCAGAACCCGAATGCCGAGCACCAGGTCGACGGCCTGGCCGGCGCCACCCTGACCAGCGTCGGGGTGGATAACCTGCTCAAGTTCTGGCTCGGCCAGAACGGCTTCGGTCCGTTTATCGCTAACCTGCGTGCAGGGGAGGCCTGATCATGTCGCAGCCGACTATCAAAGAAGTCCTGCTCAACCCGATCTTCAATAACAACCCCATTGGCCTGCAGATTCTTGGGATCTGCTCGGCCCTTGCGGTCACCTCGAACCTCAAGACCGCGCTGGTGATGTCGGTCGCGTTGACCCTGGTGTGCGGGTTCTCCAACCTGTTCATCTCGATGATCCGCAGTCAGATCCCCAGCTCGATCCGCATGATCGTGCAGATGGTGATCATCGCCTCGCTGGTGATCGTGGTCGACCAGGTCCTCAAGGCCTATGCCTTCAGCCTGTCCAAGCAGCTCTCGGTGTTCGTCGGCCTGATCATCACCAACTGCATCGTGATGGGCCGCGCCGAGGCTTTCGCCATGCAGAACCCGCCGGTGGTGTCCTTCTTCGACGGCATCGGCAACGGTCTGGGCTACAGCGCCTTCCTCATTGCTCTGGGGATCATTCGCGAGCTGTTCGGCGCCGGCAAGCTGATGGGCTACGAGATCATACCGGTGGTCAATGACGGCGGCTGGTACCAGCCCAACGGCATGCTGCTGCTGCCGCCCTCGGCGTTCTTCCTGATCGGCCTGTTCATCTGGGCCATCCGCAGCTGGAAGACCGAGCAGGTCGAGCAGGCGAGCTTCAAGATGGCCCCGCAAGTCTCGAACAAGGAGGCCTACTAATGGAGCACTACATCAGCCTGTTCGTCCGCGCCGTGTTCGTCGAGAACATGGCCCTGGCGTTCTTCCTCGGCATGTGCACCTTCATCGCCATCTCCAAGAAGGTGGAAACCGCCGTCGGCCTGGGTATCGCCGTGGTGGTGGTGCTGGGCATCACCATGCCGGTGAACAACCTGATCTACACCCACCTGCTCAAGGATGGCGCGCTGGCCTGGGCCGGGCTGCCTGAGGTGGACCTGAGCTTTCTCGGCCTGCTGACCTTCATCGGGGTGATCGCCGCCATTGTGCAGATCCTCGAGATGACCCTGGATAAGTACGTGCCGGCGCTCTACAACGCCCTGGGCGTGTTCCTGCCGCTGATCACGGTGAACTGCGCCATCATGGGCGGCTCGCTGTTCATGGTCGAGCGCGACTACAACCTGGCCGAGAGCACCGTCTACGGCGTCGGCGCCGGGGTCTCCTGGGCTTTGGCGATCGCCGCCCTGGCCGGCATCCGCGAGAAGCTCAAGTACAGCGACGTGCCGGCCGGCCTGCAGGGCCTGGGCATCACCTTCATCACCATCGGCCTGATGTCGCTGGGCTTCATGTCCTTCTCTGGCGTGCAGCTGTAAGGAAAGGATGAGCAGATGATCAATTTCGAAATACTCATAGCGATCGGCATGTTCACCGCCATTGTCCTGGCGCTGGTGCTGATCATTCTCGCCGCGCGCGCCAAGCTGGTTTCCAGCGGCGACGTGCGCATCGAGATCAACGGCGAGAAGACCATCACTGTGCCGGCCGGCGGCAAGCTGCTGCAGACCCTGGCCGACAACGACATCTTCCTGTCCTCGGCCTGCGGCGGCGGCGGTACCTGCGCCCAGTGCAAGTGCATCGTCGAAAGCGGCGGCGGCGAGATGCTCTCGACCGAGGAGTCGCACTTCACCAAGCGCGAGGCCAAGGAAGGCTGGCGCCTGTCCTGCCAGACCCCGGTCAAGCAGGACATGAAGATCGAGGTGCCTGAGGAAGTCTTCGGCGTGAAGAAGTGGGAGTGCACGGTCGAGTCCAACCCGAACGTGGCCACCTTCATCAAGGAGCTGACTCTCAAGCTGCCCGAGGGCGAGAACGTCGACTTCCGCGCCGGCGGCTACGTGCAGCTCGAATGCCCGCCGCATACCGTCTACTACAAGGACTTCGACATCCAGCCCGAATACCGCGGCGACTGGGACAAGTTCAACATGTGGAAGTATGTGTCCAAGGTCGACGAAACCACCATCCGCGCCTACTCCATGGCCAACTACCCGGAAGAGCGCGGCCTGGTCAAGTTCAACATCCGCATCGCTTCGCCGCCCCCGGGCAAGGACCACATTCCGGCCGGCAAGATGTCCTCCTACGTGTTCAGCCTCAAGCCGGGCGACAAGATCACCGTGTACGGACCCTTCGGCGAATTCTTCGCCAAGGACACCGAGGCGGAGATGGTCTTCGTCGGTGGCGGTGCCGGCATGGCGCCGATGCGTTCGCACATCTTCGACCA
>JBFHKK010000465.1:0-2449 GCA_041595475.1 Pseudomonas sp.
GGGGAGTCGATCGATGCGGGCGAAGCGCCGCGAAGCCTGATCAGCCATGCTGTCCTCGAAAACGTAAGCGCCCGGAACCGTCCGAGCGACGCCGGCCACATGCGTGTGGCCTGGCGGCGACGATACGCGCAGCGCCAGGTTCTTGTCGAGTAGCCGCGACGCCGACGCTTGGGTAGCAGCCTCAGGTTGCGAATGCAGGCTGGGGCGAGACTCAGTTGCCGAGCATGTCGTGCATGGCGATGATCTGCTCGGCGACCTGAACCAGTTTCTGCTGGCGGCTCATGGCCTGGCGGCGCATCAGCGTGTAGGCCTCCTCTTCGTTGCAGCTCTTCATCTTCATCAGCAGGCCCTTGGCCAGCTCGATGCGCTTGCGCTCGGCCAGCTGGGCGTCGCGGGCCTGCAGCTGGGCACGCAGGGCCTGGTCGCTCTCGAAGCGGGCCATGGCCACGTCGAGTATGGGTTGCAGGCGCTGGGCGTGGATGCCCTCGACGATGTAGGCGCTGACGCCGGACTGGATGGCCTGGCGCATGACCTTGGGATCGTGCTCGTCGGTGAACATGACGATCGGCCGGGGCTGGTCGCGGCTGACCAATACCACCTGCTCCATGACGTCGCGGCCGGGGGATTCACTGTCGATCAGGATCACGTCGGGGCGCACGGCCTCGACCCGCTCCGGCAGGTCGATGGTCAGCCCGGACTCGTCGATCACCTCGAAGCCGGCTTCGATCAGGGCGGCCTTGAGCCGGCCGACCTTCTTCGGCGTGTCGTTGATCAGGAGAATGCGCAGCATGATGGCAGTCGTTCCTTAGAGTTAGAGGGCTGAAGTCAGGCTGGTCTCGGCCAGGGCGTGGAGCGCGAAGCTGCGCGCGTAGCCGGCGGGATCACTGCCATCCCACACCTTGCCATCGAGCAAGGTGGCGCTGCGCATCGGTGAACTGGGCACTTGGATATCCAGGGCCGTCGCCGCCTCATTATAAAGTTTTAGCTGCTGCACTTGCTGGGCAATTGCCCGGTAGTCCGGATCTTCACGCAGCAGGCCCCAGCGGCGGAACTGGCTCATGAACCAGAGGCCGTCCGAGAGGTAGGGCATGTTAACTCGGCCCTGGTCGAAGAAGCGCAGTGGCTGGCTGTCCAGCCAGGCGTGGCCGATGCCGTCCTCGTAGTGACCGAGAAAGCGCGGCTGGATGGCGCTCAGCGAGGCATCGATGTATTCGCTGCCGCTGAGCAGTTGCGCGGTGCTGCGCTTGTTGTCTTCGCTCTGATCGATGAAGCGGCTGGCTTCCAGTACTGCCATGACCAGCGCGCGTGCGGTGTTGGGGTAGTCGCGGACGAAGGCCTGAGTGCAGCCCAGAACCTTCTCCGGATGGCCTGGCCAGATCGACTGGCTGGTGGCCAGGGTAAAGCCCATGCCCTGCTCGATTGCCTGGGCGCCCCAGGGCTCCCCGGCGCAGAAGCCGTCGATGCGCCCGGCCTGCAGGTGGGCGACCATCTGTGAGGGCGGCACCACCACGGTGTGCACGTCCTCGAGCGGATGAATGCCCTGGCTGGCCAGCCAGTAGTAGAGCCAGAGGGCATGGGTGCCGGTGGGGAAGGTCTGCGCCAGGGTCAGTTTCGCACCATTGTGGCGCACGTGCCGGACCAGTGCCTCGGCCGTGGTCACGCCTGCCTGTTGCAGGCTGTGGGACAGATTGATGCTCTGGCCGTTCTGCGACAGGCCCATGAGCACGGCCATGTCCAGCGGCGGGGTGCCGCCGATGCCCAGGTGGACGGCGTAGAGCAGGCCATAGAGGCCCTGGGCGGCGTCGAGCTCGCCGCTGATCAACTTGTCGCGCAGGGTCGCCCAGGAGGCCTGGCGCTTGAGGTTCAGGGTCAGGCCGTAGGGTTGGGCGAAGCCCTGAGTGGCGGCCACTATCAGCGAAGCCGAGTCGGTCAGGGCCATGAAGCCCAGATTCAGGGCGCTCTTCTCCGGTGCATCGCTGCCATTGACCCAGGCCAGGGCATCGCTACGGGGGGTGTCGTGCTCGCTCATTCCTGCATTCCTTCACTCAAGGCAAAAAGGCGCCGTACCGCCGCGGCCCCGAGGGGCGGGCGGATACGACGCCATTGTCTGCGGGCGCGGTCCGCCATTGGACAGGCCCAGATGCCTTTCCTTCAAGCAAGCGATATGCCAGCACCTGCCGGTACGGCGCCGGGCGTAATCTTCGCCCATAAAAAAGCCCCGCCTGGGGCGGGGCTTTTTCATTGCCGGGTGAGGCTTAGGCTTGAACGACCGGAATCTTGGCGTTCGCAGCGGCATCCCTGTACTCGGCGATCTGGTCGAAGGAGAGGTAGCGGTAAACGTCGGCAGCCATGCTGTCGATGTTCTTCGCGTAGCCCATGTACTCCTCAACGGTCGGCAGCTTGCCGAGGATGGAGGCAACAGCCGCCAGCTCAGCCGAAGCCAGGAACA
>JBFHKK010000466.1:0-2446 GCA_041595475.1 Pseudomonas sp.
CCAGTACCGACTTTTCCTCACTGCCCCTTTCCGCCGCCACCCTCGCCAACCTCGCCGCGCTCGGCTACACCGAGATGACGCCGATTCAGGCGCAGAGCCTGCCGGTCATGCTCAAGGGCCGCGACCTGATCGCCCAGGCCAAGACCGGCAGCGGCAAGACCGCGGCCTTCGGCATCGGCCTGCTCAACCCGCTCAACCCACGCTACTTCGGCTGCCAGGCTCTGGTGCTGTGCCCGACCCGCGAGCTGGCCGATCAGGTGGCCAAGGAGCTGCGCCGTCTGGCGCGCGCTGCCGACAACATCAAGATTCTCACCCTCTGCGGCGGCGTGCCCTTCGGCCCGCAGATCGGCTCCCTGGAGCACGGCGCGCAGATCATCGTCGGCACGCCGGGGCGCATCCAGCAGCACCTGAGCAAGGGCACCCTGAAGCTTGATGGGCTCAACACCCTGGTGCTGGACGAAGCCGACCGCATGCTCGACATGGGTTTCTACGACAGCATCGCCGACATCATCGGCCAGACCCCGAGCCGCCGGCAGACCCTGCTGTTCTCCGCCACCTACCCGGTCGGGATCAAGCAGCTGTCGGCGACCTTTATGCGTGACCCGCAGCAGGTCAAGGCCGAGGCCCTGCATGATGACAGCCAGATCGAGCAGCGTTTCTACGAGATTGCCCCGGAGCAGCGCATGGACGCCGTGGTCAAGCTGCTGGCCAGCTTTCGCCCGCAATCCTGTGTGGCCTTCTGCTTTACCAAGCAGCAGTGCCAGGAACTGGTCGAGCACCTGAGTGCCAAAGGCATTTCGGCCGCCGCCCTGCAGGGTGATCTGGAGCAACGCGAGCGTGATCAGGTGCTGGCAATGTTTGCCAATCGCAGCCTGTCGGTGCTGGTGGCCACCGATGTGGCGGCCCGCGGCCTGGATATCGATGCCCTGGATATGGTGATCAATGTCGAACTGGCGCGCGATGCCGAGATTCATATCCACCGCGTCGGCCGCACCGGTCGTGCCGGCGAGAAGGGCCTGGCCCTGAGCCTGGTGGCCCCGGCCGAGGGCCACCGCGCCCAGGCCATCGAGGATCTGCAGAAGGCGCCGCTCAACTGGCAGCCCCTGGACGCGCTCAAGGCCAAGGCTGGAGAGCCGCTGCAGGCACCGATGGTGACCCTGTGTATCGGCGCCGGGCGCAAGGACAAGCTGCGCCCCGGCGATATTCTCGGGGCACTGACGGGCGAGGCGGGTATCGCCGGAACCCAGGTGGGCAAGATCGCCCTCTTCGACTACCAGGCCTATGTGGCAGTTGACCGTAGCGTGGCCAAGCAGGCCCTCAAACGTCTGAGCGAAGGCAAGATCAAGGGGCGCAGCCTGCGGGTACGCGCCCTATAGTGTTAACAGGCTGCTGAGCGGCGGCCGCCAAGCGAGGAGCAGCCCATGCGCAATATCCTGGTGGTGGAAGACAGCCCTCTGGTGCTGAAGATTCTGGAGCACCTGTTCCGCAAGGAACCGAGCTTCCAGCCGATCTTCTGCGCCAGCCTGGACGAAGCCCGGGTGATGCTGGAAACCTCCGCCAGCCTGTTCTTCGCCGCCATCGTCGATCTCAACCTGCCGGACGCAGCGGACGGTGAAATCGTCGATCTGGTGATGGGCTACAGCCTGCCCTGCATTGTGCTCAGCGGCAGCTACAACGAGCAGCGTCGCGACCAGATGCTGCTCAAGGGCGTGGTCGACTATGTGCTCAAGGAAAGCCAGCACTCCTACGAATACGCCTTCCGCCTGCTGCATCGCCTGGAAAACAACAGCCAGGTGAAGATCCTGATCGCCGAGGACAGCGAGGCCACCCGCCATTACATCCGCAATGTGCTGACTCCGCACCGCTACCAGATCATCGATGCCTGCGATGGCGACGAGGCGCTGCGCATTCTGCGTGAACAGCCGGATATCGACCTGCTGCTGGTGGACCACAGCATGCCGGGCATGAGCGGCTTCGAACTGGTCAAGCTGCTGCGGCAGAAGATGAAGCGCCACGAGCTGATCATTCTCGGCCTGTCCGCCGACGCAAAGGGTTCGCTCAGCGCCATGTTTATCAAGCACGGTGCCGACGATTTCCTGCGCAAGCCGTTCTGTCCGGAAGAGCTCAACTGCCGGGTGATGTCGACCCTGGAACGCCGCGACCTGATGCGCGCACTCAAGCAGGCCGCGCAGTTCGACGCCCTTACCGGGCTGAACAACCGCCGCGCCTTCTACGAGCATGGCCAACAGCTATTCGCCCAGGCCAAAGCCGGAGGGCGCGACCTGAGCGTGGCGATGATCGATCTGGACCACTTCAAACGGATCAATGACGAGCATGGCCATGCCAGCGGCGACGCGGCCCTGGTCACCTTCGCCAAAGCCTTCGGCGCCACCTTTCCCGACGCCCTGCTGGGCCGCCTGGGCGGTGAGGAATTTGCCATGCTCAG
>JBFHKK010000467.1:0-2436 GCA_041595475.1 Pseudomonas sp.
CCGGGCGCGCCCAGGTAGGCGTTGGCCGATACAGAGTGCGGCGGCAGCGGTGCGCCGCTGAACATCTCCCGGGTGCCGGTCGCGCGCAGTTCGGCGAGGTCGGGCTGCAGGTCGTCGCCGTGCAGTACGGCGATCTTCAGCTCGACGCCGGCGCGTTCGCAGGCGCTGGCCAGGGCCTGGGCACAGGCCTGGGGATTGACCCCGCCGGCGTTGCTGATGAGGCGAATCTTCTTCTCGGCGATTTCCGCCAGTAGCGGGGCGAGGGTCTCGACGAAGTCGCCGGCATAGCCGGCCTCGGGGTTCTTGATGCGGGCCCCGGCCATGATCGACAGGGTGATTTCCGCCAGGTAGTCGAACACCAGGTAGTCGAGTTCGGCGCCACGCACCAGCTGGGCGGCGGCGGTGCAGGTGTCGCCCCAGAAGGCGGAGGCGCAGCCGATGCGTATGGTCTTGCTCATGGGCGTCCCCGTGGCGGCTGGTGTATGGCTCCGAGACTACCAAGCAAGCGCTTGGTTTAAAAGCCTGTCGAGCCAAGGTCGTGCGGCAAATTGACCCGAGCGCTTGCTTGGCTGCTCCGCCCGGCATAAATTTCATCAATACACACAAGTACTTGGCGCAGATTCGGCCAGTCAGGCGGCGATCCAGCAGATGGCCGCTGCGCGCCGGCGACGAGTAGGACGGGAGTAGCGGGCGTGGACGATCAACAAATTCAGGCGCTGCTGCGCGATCTGGTGGCCGAGGGGGTGATCACCGACCCGGACAGTCCGCGCGGCAAGCTGCTGCAGACCGCCGCCCATCTGTTTCGCAGCAAGGGTTACGAGCGCACCACTGTGCGCGATCTGGCCGGCGCCGTGGGCATTCAGTCGGGCAGCATCTTTCACCACATCAAGAGCAAGGACGAAATCCTCCGCTCGGTGATGGAGGAGACCATCCGCTACAACACCGCGCTGATGGAGGCCGCCCTGGCCGAGGCGACCACCCTGCGCGAGCGGGTATTGGCGCTGATCCGCTGCGAACTGCAGTCGATCATGGGCGGTACCGGCGAGGCCATGGCCGTGCTGGTCTACGAGTGGCGCTCGCTGTCGCCGGAGGGCCAGCGCTTCATTCTCGAGTTGCGCGACCGCTACGAGCGCATCTGGCTCGGGGTGCTGGGCGAGGCCAAGGAGCGTGATTGCTTCAAGGCCGATCCCTTCATTCTGCGGCGCTTGCTCACCGGCGCCCTGAGCTGGACCACCACCTGGTTCCACCCCGAGGGGCCGCTGACACTCGAGGAGCTTGCCGAGCAGGCCCTTTCTCTGGTACTGAAAGATGCCTGAGGCTTATTGGCTATGCTGTTAGGGCACAGTCAAGCCATCGTGCAATCGTGCCCCAGGGGGTAGCCCAGCGTCTGGGTGGTCATTGCGTTCTTCTCGAGGTGCTCCAATTGCGCGCGCTCTTCACGGGCCTGATGCTGGTGTTGAACCTGCTGCTGATCCAGTCGGCCTCGGCGACGCAGCCGGTTGCCGTGGGCGCCTACCATTTCCCGCCCTATGTGTTCAAACCCGAGTCCGACAAGCCCAGCGGCCTGGTGCCCGACCTGCTGCAAGTACTCAATGCCGCGCAGGACGACTACCGCTTCACGCTGGTGCCCACCTCGCCCACCCGGCGCTTCCGGGATCTGGCCAGCGGCCGCTTCGATCTGATCCTGTTCGAATCGCCGAACTGGGGTTGGGCCAAGACCGAACATCGCGCCCTCGACCTGCAGATAGAGGATGCCGAGGTCTACGTCGCCCGCGCCGAGCCGGGCCGTGACCAGCGCTATTTCGATCAGCTCGAAGGTAAGCGCATGGTCCTCTACAGCGGTTATCACTACGGCTTTGCCAAGTTCAATCCCGACCAGCAGTTTCTCGCTCAACACTTGGGCGCGGTGCTGACCTATTCCCACGACAGCAACCTGTTGATGGTCCTGCGCAAGCGCGCCGACATCGCGGTGATCACCCGCTCCTATCTGCAACTGTATCTGGGCCAATACCCCGAGCAGGGTGCCGAGATGCTGGTGTCCGAGCGCCTCGATCAGGTCTACGAGCACCATGCGCTGTTCCGGCCGCAGTGTCCCTTGACGCCGGAAGTCTTCGCCGGCCTTCTGCAGATGCTCGACCGCCAGGGAGAATTGGAGTCCTTGCTGGTGCGTTATCACCTGACCGGCCCGCGCGCGGACGGCAGCCCCTGAAAGACTTGCTGCACGCCTAACAGTCCTCGCGCTAGAATCGGCCAGGTTTATTCGAGGACTGGGCAATGTCGCGATGGATTCGCAAAGGGTTGTTCAAGAGTTGTGTTCTGCTGGCGTTGCTGTCAGCCGGCTCACTGGCTGCCGCGCAGCAGGTCAAGGTGGCGGCGGTGCACTTCCCCCCTTATGTGCTCAAGCCGGAGCTGTCCCCGGCGGGTCTGCTGGCGCAG
>JBFHKK010000468.1:0-2436 GCA_041595475.1 Pseudomonas sp.
ATCGCTGCGCCCGCCGGATCCGAGCAGGGCACAAAAAGGCCGCCTCAGGGGCGGCCATCTTGCTCAATTGGTGGAGGCGGCGGGAATCGAACCCGCGTCCAAAAGCCCTCTACCTTCGGCTCTACATGTTTATCCGATGCTTAAGTCTCGGCTACCGTTACCCCATCGGCAGGGAACGCGATAGCCCAGCTTCTCATGGTTTTAGTCCTTTCGCTAGAAGCCCGCGTCCAGACGATCTCATATGCGGTGATACTCGGGATCCGGAGCTATGAGCAACTGCCGGGCGAGCACTGGCCTATTTAGGCGGCCAGAGCGTAGTTGTCGTCGTTCGCAACTAACTAAGTTTGCAGTTTGTTTTACGAGATGAAACTGCACCTCGACATGCACCTCGGGCGTCGCGACTCCTGTCGAAACCATGTCGCCCCCATTGTTGCGTCGCAGATCGGGCTCCTGCCCGACTGCTCCCGAATCTTCCCGGCGCAGGTCCGCGAAGATTCGCGATCCCGGCCGAGCCGGTCTCGCTGGTCCATCCATGGACCAGAACGCATTCACGCTCGCTGAACGACAGCGGGCGTTGACGGGATTATAGACCCTTGCTGCGGCGAAAGGTTCGTCGATGCGCCGCGCCACCTGTTCGCGGCGGCTGCGGTTGGCGCGCGGAGCAGGACGCCGGGTCGCTCCGGCGGTGCCCGCAGCTCGATGACCGGCAGGGCCGTCTCGAGGGGCCAAGGGGCCAGCAGCGACCTAGCGATTGGCTTTCATCAGGCGCTGCTTGTCGCGTGCCCAGTCGCGTTCCTTGATGTCGGCGCGCTTGTCATGCTTCTTCTTGCCCTTGGCCAGGCCGATGGCCAGCTTGGCGCGGCCACGGGTCCAGTGCATGTCCAGCGGGATCAGCGTGTAGCCGGCGCGCTCGACGTTGCCGATCAGGCGGTCCAGTTCGCGCCGCTGCAGCAGGATCTTGCGCGTGCGGGTCGGGTCGGGGTGCACATGGGTGGAGGCCGACTCCAGCGGGTTGATGTGGCAGCCGATCAGCCAGGCCTCGTTCTGCTTGATCACCACATAGGCCTCGGCCACCTGGGCACGGCTGGCGCGCAGGGCCTTCACCTCCCAGCCCTCCAGCGCCAGTCCCCCCTCGAATTGCTCCTCGATGTGGTACTCGTGACGCGCCTTGCGGTTGTGGGCGATCACCCGCGATTCGGCTTTATCGGAATTTTTCTTGCTCATCAAAGGGCTGGAAGACAATCTTGAGCGGCAGCATGAGTTGCCGGCAGCGGCAGGATGCCGCTTGCGCTGGTGCATATTGTCGCAGAACATGAGGCCTGCTGCCGCCGCCGGCTGACAGGAACTTCCCCATACATGCGTCTCACCAGCGATTCATTTCGGCTGTCCGAGCCCGAGGCCGTGATCATTCTGGCGGTCGCGGTGGTGGGGCTGGGCGACATCTGGCGCCTGCCTTCGCTGGCTCTGAATCACGGCGGGGGCGCCTTTCTGCTCACCTATATCGCCGCATTGCTCCTGGTCGGCACGCCGGTGCTGATGGCGGAGCTGGCCTACGGCAAGCTCGGCGGGGCGCGCTTTTCCAGCGCCACCCGTGCGGCGGTCAGCGATCTGCAATTGCCGCGCATCTGGCTGCTGGTGGTCTGGTCGATGCCCTTTGCCGGCATCGCGGTGATCGCGCTGTACGGTGCCATGGCGGGCTGGAGCTTCGGCTACATCTTCCGCGCCGCCAGTGGCGCCTCCCTGGGCCTGGATGCGGACGGCGCCAGGCAGCTGTTTCTCGGTCTGGCGGCAGACCCCGAGCGCAGCATGGTCTGGCATACGCTGTTCTGGCTTTGCGTCGGGGTGGTCAGCGCGCAGGGCTGGCGCGACGGGATCCGGCGGGGCGCCTTCTGGTTCGGCGGGCTGATGCTGGCCCTGACCCTGCTCCTGGCCGACGCCCTGCCACCGCTGGGCAGCCAGGATCAGGGCATCCAGCGTCTGCTCGGCCTGCGCTGGGATGAGCTTGGCGCCGGTGGCGTCTGGGCCGCGCTGACCCAGGCCTGTTTCACCCTGAGCGTCGGTCTGGGCATCATCTATGTCACCGGGCGCCGCCTGCGCATGGAGGCGCATACCGCGCGCATCGCGCTGGCGGTGATTGCCTTCGATCTGATGTTCGCCCTGGTCATCGGCGGGGCGATCGCCGCCGTGATCAGCGCCGAAGGGCCGGTCAGCAGCGGCGTGACCCTGGTGTTCGTTGATCTGGTCGTCGGGCTGGGCAATGACAAGTCGGCCCAGCTGCAGTTCTTCTGCCTGCTCCTGCTGCTGTCCGCGAGTTCGGCGGTGCTGCTGATCGAGCCTTTCGTGGCCAGCGTGCAGGAGCGCTTCCAATGCTCGCGGGTCGCCGCATCCGGTGGGGTGACCCTGCTGGCCTGGCTGGTCGGCCTGCTGGCCATCCTC
>JBFHKK010000469.1:0-2433 GCA_041595475.1 Pseudomonas sp.
CGGATAGCGCTCGTTCGAGGCCGCCGTGCCGCTGACCCGGCGCAGCATGTCCTGCACCTGCCGCAGCAGCGGCCAGTTGGCGCCATCCTGCTGCATCAGCATGAGCATGGACTGCGCCGCATTGAGATTGATCGCGACGTTTTCCGGCATCACCTGCGCGGCCTTGAGCAGCATGCTGACCGACTCGCGCAGCTGGCCATCGCGGGCCAGCACGACAGCCTCGTTGTTGAGCTGGATCATGGCCTTGCGCTCGGCCGAGATGATCTCCTCACCCTGTTCCGGCATGCCCGCCTCGGCGAACAGCTCGCGGGCCCGCGCCAGCATGGCCTCGTCTTCATGGTTGGCCCGCACCACATGCTGGATCAGGGCGGTGGCCGCATCGTTCTGGCCCAGGCGCACGCAGGTCTGGGCCAGGTTCATCGCCTGCTCCCGATCCAGCGCCTCGGGCTGCTCCTCGAACAGGGCCAGGGCCCGCTGCATGGCCTCTTCCCCCTGATCCCTGTGCCCCATGCCGGTATGCACCTGGCCTTCCACGATGGCCATCTGCAGCTGGGCGCTGCCGTCGGCATCGGGGTAGGCGCGCCGCATCCGGCCCAGCAGCTTGCCCGCCTCGGCAGCGTTGTCGCCCTGCAGGTAGACCTGGGCGAGCTCGCCGTAGTCCGCCGGCGCGCCAAATATGGAGTGGCGACCTTCACGCAGCACGGTGCGAAAGGCCGTCTCGGCCGCATCCAGGTGCCCGTTCTTCACCGCGGCGCGACCCAGGGCCTTCTGCCGGCGCAGATTCTTGGGCGACAGCTCCACGGCCTGGCTCAGGGTGAGCTCGCTGGCTTGCCAGTCGCCCTGGGCCTGCTGGGCGCGGGCCAGCCAGTCGTGCGCGGCGACGAAATTGGGCCGGCTGGCGATGGCCTGCTGCAGCATCTCGATCGCATCGGCGTAGCGCTGCTGGTGGAACAGCACCTGACCCAGCCCGAGCTGGGCCCAGGACAGCTCGCGCTGTTCCAGCACCTGACGATAGTGGGCCTCGGCGGCGGCATAGTCGCGGGCGCGCTGCAGGGCATCGCCCTTGATCCGCATCAGATCGAACTGATAGCGGTCGCCTTGGGCCACCGCCGCATCGCACAGGCTGCAGGCCTTGAGGTATTCGCCGCGCTCGACGGCGCGGGCAATGCCGGCGAAGCGGGCCTTCTTCTCCTGCAGGCGGCGCAGGCGGGCCTGCAGCACGCCGCGGGTGAATGGTTTGGTCAGATAGGCGTCCGGCTCGTGCTCGACCACGCCCATGACCATCTTGACGGTGTTCTCGGCCGAGATCAGGACAAAGATGGAGGAATATGGCAGCCAGTCGTGCTCGCGGGCCTCCTCCAGCACCTGCTGGCCATCCTTGCCGTCACCCAGGTGGTAATCGCAGAGCACGATATCCGGCTTGCGTTCGGCCATGGCCGCCAGCGCATCCTCGCCATTGCGGGCGGCGACGATATCGTCGGCGCCCGACGCCAGCAACATTTCGCGCAGCATGGAACGCAGCTGGGCAAAATCGTCAACGATCAGAATATGCAGCCCCTTCAGGGACCACGGCTTGTCATTCAGGGGACCGGACAAGGCTGAAACCGCAGGAAAGCCTGAAGCCGACCATGCAGGATTCGTTCCGCTGCGGCCGGCCCCCCGGCGGCGGACGGGCGCCCGCTCAGGAACTGCAGGACAGCGCCGAACAGCCCGACTTGTCCCGCGCCCATTCGGGCCGTCGCCCGGCATAGCGCTCGCAGCCCGGCTGCTCCGCATAGGGCTCGCGCAGGACCCGCTGCAGGGATTCCAGCTCGGTCGTGTCGCCCAGCGCGGCCGCCTCGATGGCCTGCTGGGCCAGATAATTGCGC
This sequence comes from Pseudomonas sp., assembly GCA_041595475.1. Classification (GTDB taxonomy): domain Bacteria; phylum Pseudomonadota; class Gammaproteobacteria; order Pseudomonadales; family Pseudomonadaceae; genus Aquipseudomonas. Next base: position 1,869 of record JBFHKK010000469.1, read on the forward strand.
AGCACGTACTTCGGATTCACCGCATCCATGCAGGCGGCCCTTTCGGCCGGCGGCAGGCCATCGCGCTGCAGGCGCTCGTGATACTGCCGCAACCAGGCCAGCCAGGCCTGACGATCCGCCGCATCCGGCTCGCCGTAGAAAGCCGGCGCCAGCAGGTCGAGGTCTTCCACTTGCGGCGCTGCCTGCGGATCGCTGACGAAAGGCAGGCGGGCCAGTTGACGGAAACTGATGCAGTAGTCGGTCTCGCGCCGCTGCAGGCAGTCCAGCAGGCCGCTCAGCAGGGGGTCCTGTGCCTCAAGGGTGCGCAGGCCCAGCTTGGCCGCGAAGGCCGCGGCGTATTCGCGGGCGTAGGTCTCGGCGTAGTCGTTCAGCGCCTGGCGCAGTGGCTCGATGTCATCCAGCAGGGGCACCAGCGCCTCGCCCAGACAGGCCAGGTTCCATTGGGCGATCGCCGGCTGCCGGCCGAAGCAGTAGCGCCGGCCATCGGCGTCGGTGGTGTTCGGCGTCCACTGCGGATCGTAGGGTTCCAGCCAGCCATAGGGGCCGTAATCGATGGTCAGGCCCA
>JBFHKK010000470.1:0-2432 GCA_041595475.1 Pseudomonas sp.
AGTGCTCGGCGGCGAAGCGCGGCTCCGCTGCCAGATGCGGAGCGACCAGCATCATCACCTGGTACACCACCAGACGGCTTTCGCCGGGGTTGCCCAGGATGCGCTGGTAGTCGAGGGAGAAAAGCAGGGTCAGGGTGATCTGCTCGACCAATTGACCCAGCGCCTGAGTGTCGCTGAGCAACTGGTTTTCCGCCTTGAGCTGGGCCAGCAGGGAGGCGAGTGTACGCTTGAGCTGGTTCAGCCACTGACGTATGCCGCGGGCCAGTTTCGGCAGGCGCCCGGCCAGGTTGGACAGGTCCTGGAACAGGAAGCGGTAGTGGGCCAGGCGTTCGACGATCAGGTGCAGGAACAGCCAGTAGTCCTCGACATCCAGGCGCGCGTCGCTCGGCGGGTCGAGCAGTGGCGCCAACTCCGCCTGGAAGCGCTCGAACAAGCCGAGGATCAGCGGTTCCTTGCCGTGGAAGTGGTAGTAGAGATTGCCCGGGCTGATGCCCAATTCGTTGGCGATTTCCAGGGTCGAGACATTCGGCTCGCCCTGCTCATTGAACAGCGTCAGGGCGCACTCGAGGATGCGGTCACGGGTTTTCATGCGGCTGTCTTTGTCGCTCCCTGGAAAGGGCCGGCGCCGGGCAGGCGCCGGACGAATCGTGTTCAGCGCAGATGCACATAGGTGCCTGGCGCTGCCTCCATGACCGGATGCTGCGAGCTGCCCAGCGCCTCGACCGGCGCTTGCAGTTCGCCGGAGCGTGCCTGCAGCCATTCCAGCCACTGCGGCCACCAGCTGCCGCTGTGCTTTTGCGCGTCGTGATACCAGGCGCGTGGATCGCTGGTCAGCTTGGGGCTTTCCAGGTAGGTGGCCTTGGGGTTTCCCGGTGGGTTGAGGATGCTCTGGATGTGGCCGCTGTTGGAGAGGATGAAGCGGCGATTGCCGCCCAGCAGCAGGGTCGAGCGATAGACCGCGTCCCAGGGGGTGATGTGGTCGTTGATGCCGGCCACGCTGAAGCTGTCGATGGTGATCTTCTGCAGATCGATAGGCGTGCCGCAGATTTCCAGCCCGCCCGGGTGGGTCAGGGGGTTGTACTTGAAGAAGTCGATCAGGTCGCCGTGCAGCGCCGCGGGCAGGCGGGTGTTGTCGTTGTTCCAGTAGAGGATGTCGAAGGCCGGCGGCTGCTTGCCGAGCAGGTAGTTGTTGACCCAGTAGTTCCAGATCAGGTCGTTCGGGCGCATCCAGGCAAACACCCGGGCCATGTCGCGGCCATCCAGCACGCCGGCCTGGTAGGAGCGGCGCTTGGCGGCTTCGAGGGTCTGCTCGTCGGCGAACAGGGTGGCCGGGGTCTCGATCTCGCTGTCGAGCAGGCTGACCAGATAGGTGGCGCTGGCGACCTTGCGCAGCTGCCGCTTGGCTTGCAGGTGGCCGAGCAGTGCAGCGACGGTGAGACCGCCGGCGCACGCCCCCATCAGGTTGATATCCTTGCTGCCGCAAATCTGCCGGCACGCCTCGCTGGCCTGCTCAACGGCCTCGACGTAGCTGGACAGTCCCCATTCGCGATGCCTGGAATCGGGGTTGCGCCAGCTGATGATGAAGCACTGCACACCCTGCTTGAGGGCGTACTGGACGAAGCTCTTCTCGCTGGACAGGTCGAAGATGTAGAACTTGTTGACCTGCGGCGGGACTATCAGCAGCGGGCGCGCGTACTGCCGCTCGCTCATGGGGCTGTATTGGATGAGCTCCAGCATCTCGTTGCGAAATACCACCGCCCCGGGCGTGCAGGCCAGGTTGTGGCCGATGCCGAAGGCCTGCTTGTTGACCTGACGGGGCAGGCCGTCGTTATGCAGCAGGTCGTCGAACAGATGGCTGAGGCCCTTGAACAGGCTGGAGCCGCCGCTGTTGAGCAACTCCTTGACGGCCAGCGGGTTGAGCAGGGTGTTGGAAGGCGCCAGGGCATCGCAGAGCATGGAGGAGACGAAGCGGGCGCGCTCGCGCTCGGCCGGCTCCAGGTTGCTCGCATCTATCCAGTTGCGCACTTCATGCTGCAGGGCCAGGTAGGCTTGGAGGCTGCGCCTATACAGCGGGTTGTGCTGCCAGGTCGGGTCGGCGAAGCGCGCATCCTGCGGATCGACCTTGTGCAGGGTGTCGCCCAGCAGCACCCGGGTCAACTGGCTGCCCAGCGACATCAGGTGGCGGGCGCTGTGCAGTGGCTGCTTGAGGCCCTGAAAGGCCAGTGCGCGCAGCGAGGACGCCAGGTCGCGAGTGCGCAGCCCGATAGCGGCATTCTGTACTGTGATCAGTGAGTCGGCGGCCGGCCGGGGCTGGGCGGGAAGCTTATCTCGCATGGCAACACTCCATCGTCAAACCGTTGAGATGCCACAACCAGGTGTTGTGGTGGCGTTCGATTGGGAAGGGCTTGTGCCGAGGCATAGGAACCTGGCGG
>JBFHKK010000471.1:0-2418 GCA_041595475.1 Pseudomonas sp.
GCCGCGCGGGCCCGAGGAACCGCCAGGAGTCGCAGTTGCCGGATGTCCTTCGAGCTGCTGGCCACTGACGGCAAGGCCCGCCGCGGCCGCCTGAGCTTTCCGCGCGGGGTGGTCGAGACGCCGGCGTTCATGCCGGTGGGTACCTACGGTACGGTCAAGGGCATGCTGCCGCGTGACATCGAGGCCATAGGGGCGCAGATCATCCTCGGTAACACCTTTCACCTATGGTTGCGACCCGGCACCGAGGTGATTCGGCGCCACGGTGATCTGCACGATTTCATGCAGTGGCAGGGGCCGATTCTCACCGACTCGGGCGGCTTCCAGGTGTTCAGTCTGGGCGCCATGCGCAAGATCAAGGAGGAGGGCGTTTACTTCGCCTCGCCGGTCGATGGCGCCAAGGTGTTCATGGGGCCGGAAGAATCCATGCAGGTTCAGCGCGACCTGGGTTCGGACATCGTCATGATCTTCGACGAGTGCACCCCCTATCCGGCCGAGTTCGATGTGGCCAAGCGCTCAATGGAGCTCTCGCTGCGCTGGGCCAAGCGCTCCAAGGAGGCCCATGGCGACAGCAGTGCGGCGCTGTTCGGCATCGTCCAGGGCGGCATGCACGAGGAATTGCGCCTGCGCTCGCTGGAGGGGCTCAACGAGATCGGCTTCGACGGCCTGGCCATCGGCGGCCTGTCGGTCGGCGAGCCCAAGGAGGAGATGATCCGGGTGCTGGACTACCTGCCCGAGCGCCTGCCGGCCGACAAGCCGCGCTACCTGATGGGCGTGGGCAAGCCCGAAGACCTGGTCGAGGGCGTGCGCCGCGGCGTGGACATGTTCGACTGCGTGATGCCGACCCGCAATGCGCGCAACGGCCACCTGTTCGTCGACACCGGGGTGCTGAAGATTCGCAACGCCGTGCACAAGCACGACGACTCGCCGCTGGATCCGAGCTGCGACTGCTACACCTGTCGGCACTTCTCCCGCGCCTACCTGCATCACCTGGATAAATGCGGCGAAATGCTGGGAAGCATGCTCAATACCCTGCATAACTTGCGGCATTACCAGCGCCTCATGGCTGGTTTGCGCGAGGCTATTCAACAGGGTACATTGGCCGCCTTTGTCGATGCCTTCTACGCCCGGCGCGGCCTGCCAACGCCGCCGCTCGAGCGAGCCTAACGATTTCCCGTCCTTGTTAACAGGAGTGTCAAATGAGCTTTCTGATCCCCGCCGCCTATGCCGATGTCGCCGCTCCGGCCGCCGGGCCTGCCGGCACCGGTTTCGAGTGGGTGTTCCTGATCGGTTTTCTGGTGATCTTCTATCTGATGATCTGGCGCCCCCAGGCCAAGCGCGCCAAGGAGCACAAGAATCTGATCGGCGGCCTGCAGAAGGGTGACGAAGTGGTCACCAGCGGCGGCATCGCCGGCAAGGTGACCAAGGTCAGCGATGACTTCGTGGTGATCGAGGCATCCGACACCGTGGAGCTGAAGATTCAGAAGGTGGCCATCGCCGCCACCCTGCCCAAGGGCACGCTCAAAGCCATCTGAGTTTCAATTTTTTACCATTCGACGGGGCGCTTAATGCGCCCCGCGTCATAACGGGCGGCGTCATGCTCAACAAATTCCCCCTCTGGAAGTACCTGCTGATCGTGGCTGTGCTGACGATCGGCTTCATCTATTCGGCACCCAATCTCTATCCGGACGACCCGGCGATCCAGGTCAGCGGCTCGAGTACCGCGATGAAGGTCGAACAGGCCGATCTCGAGCGCGCCAAACGGGCGCTGGAAACGGCCGGCATCGAGGTCAAGGGGCTGAGCCTGGCCAACCAGGGCAAGGCGGGCCTGTTGCGCCTGCACGACAAGGAAGACCAGCTGCCGGCCAAGGACGTGGTGCGCCGGGCCCTGGGCAGCGAGTTTGTGGTGGCGCTGAACCTGGCGCAGACCACGCCGGACTGGCTGCGCAATCTGGGCGCCGGGCCGATGAAGCTGGGCCTGGACCTCTCCGGCGGGGTGCATTTCCTCCTGGAAGTGGACATGGACAAGGCCCTCGATGCCCGGCGCAAGGTCTACGAAGGCGAGGTCAAGAGCCTGCTGCGCAAGGAGCGGGTGCGCTACCGCAGCATGCCCCAGCTCAATGGTGCCATTCAGCTGGGCTTCGCCGACGAGTCCACCCTGGAGCAGGCCGAGCGGCTGATTCGCAAGGAGTTCACCGACTTCGAGCTGCTCGCTGTCGAACGCGGCGGCATGCCGGTGCTGCGCCTGAGCCTGACGCCAACCAAGCTGGCAGAGATTCGCGAGTATTCGATCAAGCAGAACTTGACCACGGTGCGCAACCGGGTCAACGAGCTGGGGGTGGCCGAGCCGCTGGTGCAGCGTCAGGGTGCCAATCGCATCGTGGTCGAACTGCCCGGCGTGCAGGACACCGCCGAGGCCAA
>JBFHKK010000472.1:0-2415 GCA_041595475.1 Pseudomonas sp.
GCAGGTCCGATGGCATGTCACCAATCTCGTCCAGGAACACGGTGCCCCCTTCCGCGGCCCGGAACAGGCCCAGGTGATCGGTCTGTGCGCCGGTGAAGGCCCCCCTCTTGTGGCCGAACAGTTCGGATTCCAGCAGTTCCGAGGGCACGGCACCGCAGTTGATCGCGACGAACGGCGCCTTGCTGCGCCGGCTGGCGCGATGAATGGCGCGCGCCAGCAATTCCTTGCCGGAACCGCTGGGCCCCGAAATCAGCACGCTGAAATCGGTTCTGGCGACCCGTTCGGCATCCGCCAGCAGTGACAGCATCTGGGGACTGCGGGTGACGATGCCGGAAGCCCATTCGCTGGCATTGCCAGGCCGCTCGGCCAGATGCCTGCGCAGCAGGGCGATCAGCGCATCGCCATCCATGGGCTTGGTCAGAAACTCCACCGCGCCCTTGCGCGTGGCCTCGACCGCATCCGGGATCGCGCCATGGGCGGTCAGGATGACCACGGGCAGACCCGGCTGCAGCAACTGGATACGTTCCAGCAACTCGATCCCATCCATGCCCGGCATGCGCAGATCGGCCAGGACCAGCTGCGGGCGCTGGCCTTCCAGCTGCCGCAGGGCCATCTCACCGCTGTTTGCCGCCAGCACCTCGAAGCCTTCCGTCTCCAGCCGCAGGGTCAGTACGCGCAGCAGTTTCTCGTCGTCGTCAACGAGCAGTATGCATCCCTTCATCGCAGTAGCCGCCCGCCTCGCGCTCGCGGCCTCCTGATCTTCATCTGTCTGATTTCCCTGCCGAGCAAAAAGCCCATTCAGCCGGGGGCCACGCCGACCGGCCACTGCATCACGAAACGCGCCCCGGGATTGGCATTCTGTACCTCGACCCGCCCCGCATGCGCCTGTGCGGTCTCGCGCACTATCGTGAGCCCGATACCCGTGCCCCGGACCCCCGCCTCTTCGATTTCCGCGCCGCGGATGAAAGGGTCAAATATACGCCTCTGATCCTTGACCGGCACGCCACGGCCAAAATCGCGCACGGCCAGTATCTGCAGCTTGCGGCCCACCCTCGCCCAGATTTCGATGCCCGTACCCTTGCGGGTGTGCTTGATCGCATTGCTGACGAGGTTGTCCAGCGCCTCCTTCAGACGCGCGCGGTCGCCATAGAGCGGCTCGGCACAGAGCTCCACACGCACTTCCAGCTTGTGGCTGGCCAGCAGCAGCTTGCGCGGCGCCAGCACCTCCTCGACCAGGGGTCGCGCATCAAACCAGGCCATCTCCGGCGCCTGCCTTTCGGACTGCCAGCGCGCGTATGCCAGCAGATTGCCGATCAGGGCTTCCAGTTCATCGGCCGATTCGCCGAGTATCTCGGCCACCTCGCCCTGCCGCTCGTTCAGCGTCCCCATCTTGCCGCTGGCCAGCAGTTCGAGGCCCTGGATCAGGCTGGCCAGGGGTGTTTTCAGCTCATGGCTGATATTGCGCAGGAAGCGGTCCTGATCCTCTTCCAGCTCACCCAGGCGCTGTCTGAGCCAGTCGATGTGCTCGCCCAACTCCCGCATCTCGCGGGGATAGGCAATCGCCACGGGTTCGCTGTAGAGCCCGCGCCCCATGGTGGCGATGCCGCGGCCGGCCTGGCGCAGCGGGCGCGTCACCAGCGAAGCCAGCCCTATCGCCAGCAGCGCGGTCAGAGGCAACAGGGCCAGCAGGGAAATGCTGACCACCCGGCGGGCCTCGTCCGCGCGCCGGCCGAGATCCTCGGATGCCCTGTCCAGGGCGGCGTTGCCCAGTTCGATCAGGCGTTGTGTGTCCTCCCGCAATCGGCTCACCGCGCGTTGGGGATCCGGCCCGGCCGCGCCGTTTGCCGCCGGCGCGCCAAGCTCGTTCAGGGCCTGCTGCAGCGAGCGAGTTGCCTCGCTGTAGTCGCCTGCCAGGCTCAACTGCTCCAGGTCGTTCAAATGGCGGCGAATGCGCTGCAGGCGGTCCGTGAAGGGCGCATCAATCACGACCCGGCCCGCGCTCTCCGCCGCATGCCAGCCCTGCGCCAGTCCGCTCACGTCCTCGCGGACCTGCATGCTCAGCCGGACCAGGTCCACGCTGTCCCGGATCAGCTGCTCGCTGCGATCCGCCAGCCGGTTCAGTGACAGCTGGGCCAGCACCACGGCGACAAGCAGCGGCAAGGTGGCGCCGATGCAGGCGCAGGTGAACAGCCCGGCCATGGTCTGCGGCAGCAGACGTTGCAGTCCCATAAGTCCCTTCCGAGTCGGTCAGGGCGGTGGATCGACCACCTCACGGCAGCTCGTCCTGGGCGCCCCGGAGGCCAAATGATGCAGCAGCCGCTGCGATACGGGTAGCAAGCGGCACAATGGACCCGTCAGCCCCTGTCGATGGATGCCGACACCCTGCCGGGGAAATCGGCCATCGCGCCACTCCCC
>JBFHKK010000473.1:0-2410 GCA_041595475.1 Pseudomonas sp.
CCGATGCCGCCGGCATTCCGTTCGTCACCACCCAGGCGGGGGGCATGTTCGGCCTCTATTTCAGCGGCGCCGACAGCATCGTCACCTTCGAGGACGTCATGGCCTGCGATGCCGGGCGCTTCAAGCGCTTCTTCCACCTGATGCTGGAGGGCGGGGTCTATCTCGCGCCCAGCGCCTTCGAGGCCGGCTTCACCTCCATCGCCCATGGCGAGACCGAGCTGCAGATCACCCTGAATGCGGCCGAGCGCGCCTTCGAACAGCTGAAGAGCGCCTGATGCCCTACGCCAGCGCCGTGAGCGCCTGCCTGCTGGTGCTCAGCTGCCTGCTCTGCGCCATCGCCGTCGGCCGTGCCCGCCGCCACTATGGCGAGGCCGACCAACCGGCGCTGTTTTGCGCCCTGCTCGGCTTCGCCCTGCCGGGCGCGGCAGCCGCGGCCGCCGCCGTGCGTTTCGGCCTGGATGCGCAGTGGCAGGCCGCACACCTGTGGCTGAGCCAGGCCAGCGTCTTCCTCGCCCTGCCGCTGCTGGGCGCCGCGGCCCTGGCGCTGGGCCGCAGCTGGGCCTGGAGCCGGCCGAACTGGGGCCGGGTGATTCTCGGGCTGTGCGCCTTCTTCGAACTCTTCCGCCAGCTGGACCGGCTCGAGGATTACCGCCTGCTGCTCAATCTGGCCAGCCTGCTGCTGATTCTCTACGCCGGCGTCGTGCAGTGGCCGCGTCGCGCCGCGCCACTGGCGGCGGCCGGCGCCAGTGGCCTGTTGCTGCTGGCCGGCTGGCAACTGGGCGGCGGCGGCTCTGGCGACCCGCAGGCGCAGACACCCTGGGTTCATCTGCTGCTGGCCGCGGCCTACCCGCTGCTGGCCTGGCTGATCCTGCTGCTGCCCGGCGGCCGGCCGGTAGAAAAGCCGGCAAACACTTTGTAAGAAGGCCGCCGCTTATTTCATAATGTGACCGCCAGCGCGTTTCGCTGGCCGGGCACCGGCCCGCCCCGCATCCTGAGGTAGACGGATTTTCATGAAGCGCACCAGCCGCACCCTGACCCTGGGCTGCCTGTTGCTTGCTGTTCCGCTGCTGGCCTGCGCCAGCGGCAACTCCCTGCTGATTCCGGCGCCCGGCAGTTGCTCGCTGAACACCGCACCCGAAGACCTGCCCGAGGCCCTGGCGGCCTGCGAGCAAGCGGCGCGTGGCGGCGATACCCAGGCCGAATTCGAACTGGGCGAGTTTTACTACGACGGCAGCCGCGCCCCGCGCGACCTGGCCCAGGCGCTGAGCTGGTTCGAGCAGGCCTCGCTGCAGGGCCATGCCCGCGCCCAGTATCGCCTGGGCATGATGTTCTTTCGCGGCGAAGGCGTGCCGGCGAACAACATCCAGGCCTACATAGTGCTGAAGATGGCCGCGGTCAACGGCTCGGACGAGGCCATGGACAACGCCGACCTGGTCGCCGCGCAGATGCCCCAAGAAGAGCTGGAAATCGCCAGCCAGGTACTCGGGCAGATCTTTCGCAATTACCTGCAGGAACTGCAGACCGCCGAACACGGCTCGCCCTTCGCACCGCCGCCCTGAGCGAACGCCCGGCTTGCCCCGGACGCGCCCGATCGACGCTACTTGTCCGGCATCGGCATGGGGAAGGGCATGATGTTGCCGCCACCCTTGGCCTCGCTGATCTTCGGCGTGCCCAGGCGCTCGACTTCGTCGATGCGGATGATCGCGTGCATGGGCACGAAGCTGCGCACCACGCCATCGAACTGGGCCTTGAGCTTCTCCTCGCTGGGATCGACCACCACCTTGGTGCGCTCGCCGAAGACGAACTCCTCCACTTCGAGAAAGCCCCACAGATCGCTCTGGAAGATCTGTTTGGCATACATCTCGTATACCTGGCCCTGATTGAAGAAGATCACCTTGAAGATGGGTTCGCGCTTGCTCATGGCTGGCAGTTCGCACCGAGGGGAAAATTGAAGGGCGCAAATCATAGCATAGCCACCCGGCAGGCAAGGCTAGGAAGGCCGCCGGCCCGGCACTATAATGCGCGGTCTTTCGCCACCGCCTTCGAGCCCGCATGACCAAGAAGCTTTATATCGAAACCCACGGCTGCCAGATGAACGAGTACGACAGCTCGCGCATGGTGGACCTGCTGGGCGAGCATCAAGCCCTGGAAGTCACCGAGCGTGCCGAGGATGCCGACGTCATCCTGCTCAACACCTGCTCGATCCGCGAGAAGGCGCAGGACAAGGTGTTCTCCCAACTTGGCCGCTGGCGCGAACTCAAGCTGCAGAAGCCGGAGCTGGTGATCGGCGTCGGCGGCTGCGTGGCCAGCCAGGAAGGCGCCGCGATCCGCGATCGCGCGCCCTACGTCGACGTGGTGTTCGGCCCGCAGACCCTGCACCGACTGCCGGAGATGATCGACGCCGCGCGCA
>JBFHKK010000474.1:0-2381 GCA_041595475.1 Pseudomonas sp.
CATCGGGGGCGGCGTAGACGTTGTAGGTCACGCCGTTTTCCTGAATCTGCCGCGCCAGCAGGGCCTGGCGCTGAGCCAGCTGCGCCGGGCTGCTGCGCTGCAAGCGGTCGAACAGTTGCTGCCAGTGCGGACGCACCTGGCCATCGGCGTCGAGCAGCTCGTGATAGGCCCCGGCGTTCAGCGGGTAGTCGGCAAGCAGATCAGGCATGGCAGGCTCGATAAAACGATCAATGGCTGCGCTCCCCTCGCCCATTTATGGGAGAAGGGGTTAAGCGAGGCGCAGATCCAGGGTCATGGGCATTTCATTATTGTTGATAGGCGCCAGTGTCGGGCGCTTGCCTGGGCTGTGGCCCAGGCGGAAGAAGCGCGCCAGGCGCCGGCTCTCGGCCTCATAGGCGTTTACCGGCAGGCTGTCGTAGTTACGTCCGCCGGGATGGGCGACATGATACTGGCAACCGCCCAGGGAGCGGTTCATCCAGCTGTCCACCAGGTCGAATACCAGCGGCGCATGCACTTCGATGGTCGGGTGCAAACAGTTGGCCGGCTGCCAGGCACGAAAACGCACGCCGCCGACAAACTCGCCGACCTTGCCGGTGGGCCTTAGCGGCACCGGCACGCCGTTGCAGGTCAGCAGGTAGCGATCCGGCGGCAGCCCCGTCACCTTGACCTGCAGGCGTTCCAGGGAGGAATCGACATAGCGCACCGTACCGCCGCCACCGCCCTCCTCACCCAGCACATGCCAGGGTTCCAGGGCCTGGCGCAGCTCCAGCTCGATGCCCTTGACGGCGAAATCGCCCGATTTGGGAAAGCGAAACTCGAAGTGCGGGGCAAACCACTCGCCGTGCAGGCGGTAGCCGCAGCCGTCCAGTTCCTGCAACACGTCGGCAAAATCCTGCTCGATAAAGTGCGGCAGCAGATAGCGATCATGCAGCTCGGTGCCCCAGCGCACCAGGCGCGCCGGTTGGTAGGGCTCGCGCCAGAAGCGCGCGATCAGCGCACGAATCAACAGCTGCTGGGCCAGGCTCATCTGCCCGTGGGGCGGCATCTCGAAGGCGCGCAGCTCCAGCAGGCCGAGGCGCCCGGAGGCCGAGTCCGGCGAATAGAGCTTGTCGATGCAGAATTCGGCGCGATGGGTATTACCGGCCACGTCCACCAGCAGGTTGCGCAGCAGGCGATCGACCAACCAGGGCGGGCAGTCGCGGCCGGCCTCGGGCATCTGCGCGAAGGCAATTTCCAGCTCGTACAGCGCATCATTACGCGCCTCATCGACACGCGGTGCCTGGGACGTGGGGCCGATAAACAGGCCGCTGAACAGGTAGGACAGCGACGGGTGGTTATGCCAGTAGCTGATCAGGCTGCGCAGCAGGTCCGGGCGGCGCAAAAAGGGCGAGTCGGCCGGTGTCGCGCCCCCCAGGACAAAGTGGTTGCCGCCTCCGGTGCCGGTGTGGCGACCGTCGAGCATAAATTTCTCGCTGGAGAGGCGGCATTGCCGGGCCTGTTCATAGAGAAATTCGGTGCGCTCGACCAGCTCATCCCAGCTGGCGGCCGGGTGGATATTCACCTCGATCACGCCGGGGTCCGGGGTGACGCGAAAGAACTGCAGGCGCGGGTCCAGCGGCGGCTCGTAGCCTTCCAGCAGCACCGGACAATTCAGCTCGGCGGCCGTGGCCTCGATGGCGGCGACCAGCTCCAGGTAATCTTCCAGGCGCACCAGCGGCGGCATAAACAGGTACAGCTTGCCGTCCCGCGGTTCGGCGCATAGCGCAGTGCGCACCACCCCGGCCGCCGACTGGCCAAGCAGTGGGCGCTTGCTGGCACCGTTGTGAGTGCCCGGCCAGACGCCGCGCAGCTGTGGGGTGATCTGCGCCGCTGCCGGCAGTGGCGCAAAGCTCTGCGTCGGGTCTTCCGGGGTGATATAGGGGTAATCGGCCTCGCTGACCCAGGGCTGGGAGTCCAGCGGAAGGCGATAGCCCATGGGCGAGTCACCGGGGATCAGCCGGCAGTGCCCATCGCGCAGAAACCAGCTGCCACTCTGCCAGCCCAGCTGCTTGGCATGCCGGGCCAGGGGCAGGAGATGCCCGACGACTTTATCCAGGCCCTGCTCGAACACCTTGCGCAGGCGCTCGCGCTCCAGCGGATCGGCCAGGCGCGAGTCTTCGGCCGTGACATTGCTCGGCAGCTTGCGCTCGCGCCACAGGTAGTAGAAGCGATCTTCATAGGCCGGCACGCAGTACTGGCTATCCACGCCCAGGCGCTCGGCGAGCAGGGTGAGAAAATCGGCGACCTTGGCCGCATCGACGCCGTAGTCCTGTTGCTCATCGGCATACAGCGCCGGGTTGTGCCAGATCGGCTCGCCGTCACGGCGCCAGTAGGCATTCAGC
>JBFHKK010000475.1:0-2381 GCA_041595475.1 Pseudomonas sp.
CCGGCTCCAACTTGGCCTATGCCCACCCGGTGCTGTTCCGCCGCCTGGAGGAAGCCAAGGCCCGGCGCCCGCAGAGGCAGGTGATAGAGGTCGACCCGCGGCGCACCGACACCTGCGAGCTGGCCGACCTGCACCTGGCGATACTGCCGGGCACCGACGTGGCGCTGTTCCACGGCATCCTGCACATACTGCTGTGGGAAGGCTGGATCGATCGCGACTTCATCGACGCCCATACCGAAGGCTTCGACGAACTCAAGAAGCTGGCGCGCGACTACACCCCGGGCACAGTGGCGGAGATCTGCGGCATCTCCCTCGAACAGCTGCAGGCCTGCGCCGAGCTGATCGGCACAGCGCCCTCCTTCCTCTCGCTGTGGTGCATGGGCCTGAACCAGTCCAGCGCCGGCACGGCGAAGAACAGCGCGCTGATCAACCTGCACCTGGCCACCGGGCAGATCGGCAAGCCCGGCGCCGGCCCCTTCTCCCTCACCGGCCAGCCCAATGCCATGGGCGGGCGCGAGACCGGCAGCCTGTCCAACCTGCTGCCCGGCCACCGCGAAGCGGCCAACCCCGAGCACCGTGCCGAAGTCGCCGCCTACTGGGGGGTCGAGAGCCTGCCCGAGCGCACCGGCCTGAGCGCCATCGAGCTGTTCGAAGCGGTGCGCGCCGGCCAGATCAAGGCCCTGTGGATCGCCTGCACCAATCCGGCGCAGTCGCTGCCGGACCAGACCCGGGTCCACGAGGCGCTGGCCGCCTGTCCCTTCGTGGTGGTGCAGGAGGCCTTCTTCACCACCGAGACCTGTCGCTACGCCGACCTGCTGCTGCCCGCCGCCAGCTGGGGCGAGAAGCACGGCAGCGTGACCAACTCCGAACGCCGCGTCAGCCATGTGCGCTCGGCCGTCCCGGCGCCTGGCCAGGCACGGCCCGACTGGGCCATCACCTGCGACTTCGCCCGCCGCCTCGAGCAGCGCCTGCGCCCAGGCCAGCCGAGCCTGTTTGCCTTCGACCAGCCCGAGGCGCTGTTCGAGGAATACAAGCAGCTGACCGGCGGCCGCGATCTGGACCTGACCGGCCTGTCCTACGCCCTGCTGGATGCCCAGGGCCCGCAGCAGTGGCCCTTCCCGGCCGGCGCCAGCCAGGGCACCCCACGCCTGTACGGCGACGGGCGCTTCCCCACCGCCAGCGGTCGCGCGCGCTTTCATGCCGACGCCTACCGCGCGCCCCAGGAGAAACGCGAGGCGCGCTACCCGCTGACCCTCAACACCGGCCGCCTGCGCGACCAGTGGCACGGCATGAGCCGCACCGGCACCGCCGCCCGGCTGTTCGGCCATGTCGCCGAGGCCGTGCTCAGCCTGCACCCGGACGAGCTGCGCCGGCGCCGCCTGAGCGCCGGCGATCTGGTCAAGGTGCGCAGCCGCCGCGGCAGCCTGATCCTGCCGGTGCAGGCCGACGAGGGCGTGCGCGCCGGCCAGGCCTACCTGCCGATGCACTGGGGCGACCGCTTCCTGCGCGGCCTGGGCACCAATGTGCTGACCCTGCCGGCCTTCGACCCGCTGTCCAAGCAGCCGGAGCTCAAGCATGCCGGCATCGAAGTCGACAAGGTCGAACTGCCCTGGCAGCTGTTCGCCCTGGTCGAGGGCGAGGTGCAAAAGCGCTTCGAGGCCCTGCGCCCGCTGTTCGAGGACTTCGCCTACGCCAGCTTCAGCCTGGCCGGCCGCGAGCGCCCGGCGCTGCTGATCCGTGCCGCCAGCGCCCTGCCGCCGCAGGCCGAACTGCTGGCCCAGGTCGATGCCCTGCTCGGCGTGGTCGAGGGGCCGGTACTGGCCTACGACGATCCGCGGCGCACCGTCGGCAAGCGGGTGCGCATCGAGCACGGCCGCATCACCGCCATCCGCCTGGCCGGCGAGACCGCCGCGCGCGACTGGCTGCAGAGCCTGTGGCTGGAAGGCCACGCCGACGCCGAGCTGCGCCGCTGGCTGCTGGCACCGCTGGCCACGCCGCCGGGCAGCGCCGTGCAGAGCGCCGGCAAGACCCTGTGCAACTGCCTGAATGTCAGCCAGTCCGCAGTCTGCGCCGGCATCGAGCGGGGGCTGGACCTGGACGGCCTCAAGCGCGAGCTCAAGTGCGGCACCAGTTGCGGCTCCTGTGTCCCGGAAATCAAACGCCTGCTGGCCGGCCATACGGCGCCGGCGACGGCCCACGCCTGAGGAAGCGAACATGAGTGGAAAAGTCTGGCTGGTAGGCGCAGGCCCGGGTGATCCGGAACTGCTGACCCTCAAGGCGGTGCGTGCCCTGGGCGAGGCCGCGGTGGTACTGATCGACGACCTGGTCAACCCGGCGGTGCTCGAACACTGCCCGCAGGCCCGGGTGATCCGCGTCGGCAA
>JBFHKK010000476.1:0-2381 GCA_041595475.1 Pseudomonas sp.
AACGCGCCGGTCTCACCGCTTTCCAGCACCACATAGGCACTGGAGCAGAACAACGAATTGAGCCGCTTCATATCGCTGATCAGCTCCAAATGCAGCGAACTGGTCTCGATGCTTTGTGCCACCTGACGGTGCAGGCGGCCGAAATGGGCATGGGCCAGGCGCCGTTCCTGGGCGCGGAAACGACGCTTCTCGTGCAGTAGCTGTCGGGCACTGTCCTTGTCACCGGACAACAGCACATTGAGGCCCAGACGCAGGTTGGCCATCAGTTGGGCATGCAACCCCGTCAGTTCTTCCAGGCCCGTATCAGAGAAGGCATGACGCTGAGCGGTCTTTTCGTCCTGCACCTTGCCGAGCATGCGCTCGATGATGTCGCCGGCCTGCTCCAGGTTCACTGCCCACTCGAGAATTTCAGCCCAACGTCTGCTGTCACGCTCACTCAATGCCTCCCGTGGGACCTGGGCCAGATACAGCTTGACCGCGCTGTAGAGCGCATCGACATCATCATCCAGGCGGCGCAGCTCCCTGCTCAGGGCCGGCTGATTGCTGCGCAGCACCTCCAGCAGATGGCGCAGCATGGTCTCGATCAGGTCGCCGATGCGCAGGGTCTCGCGCACCGCATTGGCCAGGGCCAGGCTCGGGGTGTCCAGCGCGGTGCGATCCAGATGCCGCGGGCTCGCCACGCCCGCGGCCTCCGGCCGGTCCGGCAGCAGCCAGTCGCACAGCCGCGCCATGAGCCCGACGCTGGGCAGCATCAGCAGGCAGCGCAGGCTGTTGTAGAGCAGGTGAAAGCCGATCACCAGCTCCGCCGGGCGCCAGTCGAGGGCGTCCAGCCAGGCCACCATTGGGCCGAGCAGGGGAATCACCAGCAGCAGGCCGAGCAGCTTGTAGAGCAGGCTGCCCAGGGCCACCCGCCGCCCGGCCGGGGTCTGCAGGCTGGCGGTCATGAAGGCCAGCAGGCCGCTGCCGATATTGGCGCCAATGACCAGGCCGATGGCCACTGGCAGGCTGAGCAGGCCGGCGCCGGCCAGGGTCGCGGTGAGCAGCACGGCGGCCAGGCTGGAATAGGAAATCACCGCGAACAGGGCGCCGACCAGGGCGTCGAGCAGGATATCCCCGGTCAGGGAGGCGAACAGCACCTTGATCCCCTGGGCCTGGGTGATGGGCTCGGCGGCGGCCACTATCAGCTCCAGGGCCAGCAGCATCAGGCCCAGGCCGATCGACACGCGGCCGAGCTGACCGGCGCGGCTCTGCCGCCGCGAGAGGAAGAAGATCACCCCGAGCATGATCAGCAGCGGCGACAGCCAGCCCAGGTCCAGGGTCAGCACCCGCGCCATCAGCGCGGTGCCGACGTCGGCGCCGAGCATGATCGCCAGGGCCGGGGTCAGGGCCATCAGGCCCTGGCCGACGAAGGAGGTGACCAGCAGGGCGGTGGCATTGCTGCTCTGCACCAGGGCGGTGACGCCGACCCCGGCGAGGAAGGCCAGCGGCCGCCGGCCGACGTTGTGGCTGAGCACCTTGCGCAGGTTGGAGCCGTACACCCGCAGGATGCCGGTGCGAACGATATGGGTGCCCCAGATCAGCAGGGCGATGGCCGAGAGCAGATCGAGCAGGGTCAGCATCGTGCATCTCCCCGACAGGGTCGCCCAAACCGGGGCGACAGTCGCTGGCGGCGCGCGCAACCATTGGCTTGGGGCGGGCTCGAGCGCCGCGGCTACATGGACGGCCCGTGATGGATTTTTTCGACCGAGCCTGTCTTAAGCTGTAGTCGGCCAAGCGCCCGAACGCCAGCCAGCGGCCCAGGCAAAGGGCGCGACAGCCGCCGTCGCACGGCTCCCTCATTCTGGCTCAACTGCTGGTAACCTAGCCCGACCGAACGGAAGCGACCCTGCCGATGCTCAGCCTCTACCATGCCCCCGACCTGGAAACCCTCGGCGAACTGGCCACCACCCTGCTGGCGCAACCGCTGCGCGAGCCGTTCGCCGCCGCCCAGGTGGTGGTGCCGAGCCAGGGCATCGGCCGCTGGCTGACCCTGGAGCTGGCGCGCAAGCAGGGCATCGCCATGCAGTTGGACGTGCAGCTGCCGGCCAAGTTCGTCTGGGAGCTGTCGCGCCAGGTGCTCGGCCAGTTGCCGGAGCAGTCGGCATTCTCCCCCGCCACCTTGACCTGGCGCCTCTACGACTGGCTGTGCGAGCCGGCCCGGCTGGCCGAGGCGCCGCGCCTGGCGCACTACCTGGAGGGCGGCGACGAGCGCCGGCGGCTGTCGCTGGCCGGCAAGATCGCCGACGTGTTCGACCAGTACCTGCTGTACCGCGACGACTGGCTGGCCGCCTGGGAGCGCAACGAGTTGCTCGGCCTCGGCCCGGACGAAGCCTGGCAGGCCC